>CALEZA010000016.1 GCA_937927965.1 uncultured Candidatus Planktophila sp. | reverse complement strand
GAGCAAGACGGTCTGCGAGATAACCAATCGCTTCAGCATTCTTAAAGTTTGTCTGCAATACCCAGCGATAGACCTTTGCTCCTCGAACCGAGAAGGATCCATCGCCATTTTTTTGAACGCTAAATCCAGAATCATCAACTGCTGTTGGGCGCAAGATAATGCGTGTGCGCTCTTCAGATTTAGCAGCAACTCGCTCTGCTTGAACCAGTCGAGCCATGGCATATAAGAGATCCTGAAGACCCTCACGAGAGGCTGCTGATACTTTGTAAACATCATAACCACGGGCTTTGAGTTGATCTTCGACCATATCTGCCATGGCAGCACCATCTGGGAGATCAATCTTGTTGAGAGCCACAATTCTCTTTCGATCTTCAAGGCCGCCATAGAGTGCAAGCTCCTCTTCAATGGCATCCAAATCATGGAGAGGATTGCGATCTGTTTCTAGCGTTCCGCAATCGAGTACATGGACAAGTGCAACACATCGCTCCACATGGCGCAAGAATTGAAGTCCAAGACCCTTACCTTGCGATGCACCAGGAATAAGACCTGGAACATCTGCCACGGTGAAGCGAGTGTCTCCCGCCTGAACAACACCGAGATTTGGAACAAGAGTTGTAAATGGGTAATCAGCAATCTTTGGACGAGCAGCAGAAATAGCTGCAATTAACGATGACTTGCCCGCACTTGGGAATCCCACGAGTGCAATATCTGCAACTGACTTTAATTCAAGTGTGAGGATCCGCTCTTCACCTGGCTCACCCAGGAGTGCAAAACCAGGAGCTCGACGCTTTGATGATGCCAGTGAGTTATTTCCAAGGCCTCCCATGCCACCACGAGCTGCAAGAAATGTTGTTCCGATACCGACGAGATCGGCAATCTGCTCGCCATTTTCATAGATCACAGTTCCATTAGGGACGGGCAAAATAATGTCTTCACCTGAAACACCGTCCTTGCGATCTCCGTAGCCTTGATGGCCAGAAGTTGCTTTGCGGTGTGGTGAGTGGTGGAAGTCTAAAAGTGTGGTGACTGATGAATCGACAACAAGGATTACATCTCCGCCGCGACCACCGTTGCCACCATCTGGACCACCTAGCGGCTTAAATTTTTCACGCTTAACGGAGACGCAACCATCTCCACCTTTTCCGCCCGTTGCAAAGAGCTGCACGCGATCAACGAATGTTGTCATCGAACTTCTCCTTTGCTTTGCTTTGAGCGAATTTCTATATGTAATAAAAAAGCGGACCGCGCTAAATGCGGCCCGCTCTCTTAAGAGAAACCTTAATTAAACTGCAGGGACTACATTCACTACGCGACGACCGCGAGCGCGACCGAACTCAACAGAACCAGCTGCGAGTGCGAAGAGAGTGTCATCCTTACCACGACCAACATTTGCGCCTGGGTGGAAGTGTGTTCCACGCTGACGAACGAGGATCTCGCCTGCATTTACAACCTGTCCACCGAAACGCTTGATACCGAGGTACTGTGGATTTGAATCGCGACCATTTCGTGTCGAGGAGACACCCTTCTTACTTGCCATGTGCGTCTACCCCTTTACTTTGCACCGCTGATAGCGGTGATCTTGACTCGTGTGTGCTGTGCACGGAAACCTTGACGACGGCGGTGGCCTGTCTTGTTCTTGTAACGGAGGATGTCGATCTTTGGACCTTTGACCTCATCAAGAATCTCGCCTGTGACCTTAACGCCTGAGAGAACCTTTGGGTCTGTAGTTACGCTTGCACCATCTACGACGAGAAGTGCTGGGAAAGTAACTGATGCGCCTGTCTTGGCATCAATACGATCTACAGTGATGGTCTCCCCCACTGTTACCTTCTCCTGGCGACCGCCAGCTTTTACGATTGCGTACACGCGTATTACCTCGAGTTCTTTGATATCTAAGCTCAGGCTTGAAGGCTCCGAGCAGACGCTAAGGATACGGATTTCGTACCCCAAGGGTCAAATTGGGCTAGGCGGTGATGACTCCAGAGCTGGCTGCCCTGCGGCGGCGCTTGCCTTTGGGGGTGGTCACGGCATCTGGCTCGTTCTCAGCGGGAACCTCATCATTGAGGGTCTCATGGAACTCATGCTCAGTGGCAGCCTCCTCCTCCACATCTGGATGGTGGGCGCTCTGAGAGTTCATCTGTGGCATTGGAGCCTTCATCTTCACAGGATCCATATGGATGTGAATTCCACGGCCATTACATGAGTCACATGTGGTGGAGAAAGCTTCAATCAATCCCTGACCCACGCGCTTACGAGTCATTTGAACAAGACCAAGTGAAGTTACTTCAGCAACTTGATGCTTAGTGCGATCGCGACCTAAACACTCAATGAGGCGACGAAGTACTGCTTCACGGTTTGATTCAAGGACCATATCGATAAAGTCAATGACAACAATTCCGCCGAGGTCGCGAAGTCGGAGCTGGCGTGCAATTTCTTCTGCAGCTTCCAAGTTGTTCTTAGTAACGGTCTCTTCCAGGTTTCCGCCCTTACCAATGAACTTACCTGTGTTCACATCGATTACAACCATCGCTTCTGTGCGATCGATAACAAGGGATCCACCTGATGGCAGATACACCTTGCGATCAAAAGCCTTGGCTAGCTGCTCTTCAACGCGGTAATCAGCAAAGAGATCTCCGTTGCCAGAGTACTTCTCAAGTCGAGATGAAAGTTCTGGGGCAATAGAACCAAGATAGGAACTAATCTCCTCCCACGCTTCATTTCCCTGAATTGTGAGTTTACGGAAATCTTCATTGAAGATATCTCGAATAACTCTCACTGCTAAATCTGGCTCTGAAAGCAAGAGCGCTGGTGCGTGGAAGTTTGGATTCTCTGACTTCTGATAAATATCTTCCCATTGCGCCTTCAAGCGCTCGACATCCGCGGTGAGCTCTTCTTCGGAAACACCTTCTGCAGCTGTGCGAACAATTACTCCTGCTGTATCTGGAATAAGGTTCTTCAAAATAGATTTCAGGCGAGTGCGCTCTGATTCAGGCAAGCGCTTAGAAATACCTGACATTCCTCCACCAGGAACAAAGACCACGTAACGACCCGGAAGGGAGATCTGACTCGTAAGGCGTGCGCCCTTCTGCCCGATTGGATCCTTTGTTACCTGCACCAATACTGGTTGACCTGTTTTCAGGACCATCTCAATTTTGCGAGGCTCTGATTCAGAAATTCCTGCCGCATCCCAGTTCACTTCACCTGCATAGAGAACTGCGTTCCGACCCTTTCCGATATCAACGAATGCAGCTTCCATTGAAGGAAGAACATTCTGAACGCGACCAAGATACACATTTCCCACATAAGAAACATTGGCATTGCGATTGACATAATGCTCAACCATCACATTATCTTCAATCACGGCAATTTGAATTCGATCGCCCACCTGGCGAACTACCATCTCACGATCAACATTTTCTCTACGGGCTAAGAAGTCAGCATCAGTAAGAATCGTTCCGCGACGACGATAAGGCTCACGATAGGAGTCATTGCGATCTCGGCGATTACGAGAATTGCGATCACGAGTGCTTGAGCGATCTCGCGATGGGCGATCCTGCTTCTCACGGACCTCGCGGACCTTAACTACTGTGACAACGCCATCTTCATCAATAACTTCACCTGGTGTGACGCCATCACCTGTTGCGCGACGGCGACGGCGACGGCGATGAGTGCCACCTTCTCCGCCTTCTTCAGAATCATCATCTGAACCTTCTGAATTATCTTGTGAATCTAGAGATGAATCTTCGCCCTCAACGCCATTTGGCTTGCGGCGTCCGCGACCACCACGGCGACGGCGACGGTTGCGAGATGACCGGCTCTCTGAATCGCCAGCCTCTGAATCAGAATCTCCGCGCACCTCAGAAGCAGGTGCATCGGATGCTTCCTCCTTAGCAGGAGCGCTCTTAGCTGTTGCTTTGCGAGTTTTTGCAGGAGCTTTATCTGCAGCAGGTGCCTGAAAGACTGGAACAGGAACAGCTGCCTTCTTACGAGTCTTAGCAGCGGGAGCCTCAGCCTCAGCCGCAGGAACTATAGGAGCTTCCACGGGTGTTTCAGGAGAGAGTGACTTCTTTGTAGATTTCTTAACAGCGCGCTTGCGCGGTGACTTTGGCTCGATAGCCATATGTAATTCCTTTAGCGCATATCGAAGATATGCATTTCTCGTGGTCTAACAGTTCTAGGAACTGCTCAACAAAACTTATAGTGGTACTTCGCCGCAGGCGCGATAGTGATCGCAGGCCGCGCTGAAGTTGTGCCCTAAGTATGGCAGATGAGGCAGCTTTTCGCCTATTCCCCGCTTAATTAGCCTCTGTGGCGGGCATGAACATTCTGCAAGAGGCCAAATCCAATGAGGTTGGCAAACATGCTTGATCCACCATAGGACATAAATGGAAGCGGAACACCAGTCATAGGCATTAGCCCTAAAGTCATTCCTATATTTTCAAATGTTTGGAAAGCAAACCAAGCAATCACTCCCGTACAGACAAGTTGCCCGTATGGATCCGACGATCTTCGAGCTATTCCGAATGCTCGCATTAGTATCAAGATATAAAGGAAGATAATAAATCCGCTCCCTAAGAATCCAAGTTCTTCGCCTGCAACAGTAAAGATAAAGTCTGTCTGCTGTTCAGGAACAAATCGACCATTTGTTTGTGGGCCATCAAAGAGACCAGTTCCAAATAACCCACCTGAACCCACAGTGATGCGTGCTTGTCGCAATTGATATCCAGAACCCTGTGAATCTGCATTAGGGTCAACGAAAGATTGAAGGCGCTTTACCTGATAATCACTAATGACTCCAGTTTTCGTGGCAACTACTCCACCGAGAACTGCAAGGATGAGAAGGCCCGCAACCCACTTCATCGGTGCACCTGAAATACCCAGGATTGCGACAACTGATGCGCTAATAATAAAAACAGTTCCCATATCTGGTTGTTTTAGGATTAACAAAACCGGAATTGCGGCAACTCCAAGTGCTCTGAGAATGTCATTAGTAGTGGGCTGATCGGAGTCGTGGCTTCGTTCAGAAAGGAGCATAGACATTCCAACGATAATGGAAATCTTTGCCAGCTCAGCAGGCTGGATTTGAAATCCTCCTGGAAGTGGGATCCAGGCTTTTGCTCCATTAACTTCACTGTTAACACCAGGAAGAATTACAAATGTAAGACCTAAAACACCGAGAACCCAGAGAATTGGTGTGTATGCGCGGAGCAAACGATAATCAATCACAGTTGTTCCCCATGCAAGGAGAAGTCCAATAGTTATGTTGATGACATGGCGCTTGAGGTAATACTCAGGATCCAAGCCATTTGCGGCATACCAATTTCGTGTTGCGGCATAGACCAGAGCAGTGCCGATTAAGAGAAGTAAGCCCACCGCAACGCTAAGGACAGGGTCAAAACCGCGGAACACAGATTGTCTGGGAGCTTTGCGATAAGGGTTGCGGTAGCGAAGTGATGTCATTTCTTCTCACTTCCTGGAGGTCTTGTTGCAGGAGAAATCTTAGGCAACTTTGTGGGTGGTTTGCCTGAAGGAAAGAGGGCGGCTTTCGGATCGACCGTCTTTCCCTTCACACCGAAGAGGGTTTCGTAAATCTTACGCACTCCCACAGCTGAAGTACTTGCACCGAATCCACCTTGACTGACCATCAGGACTGCGACATAACGAGGATTCTTCACGGGCGCAAAAGCGGCATACCAAGCTGTATCAGACTTAGCGCTGCCATTTGCGTTGCGTCCGAAGACTTGAGCAGTTCCTGTCTTTCCCGCTGTTTGAATAGGAAATCCCGCGAAGACTCCTGCAGAAGTTCCGCTAATAGTGACTTCATGCAGAGCATCACGCAAGAATGAGAGAGTTGATGGCGCAACTCCAATTGTTCCAATTCTCTTAGGGGTAATTTCTTTAATCACTTTTCCATCATTAGAAACGATTGCTTTGGCGACAGTTGGTTGCCAAATAGTTCCGCCATTAACAATTGCTGCATACATCTGAGCAAGCTTGATTGGAGTAATGACTGTGTCACCTTGGCCGATAGAGAAGTTCACAGCATCTCCAGCACGGATTTTGTCTCCGTCGATGCAGTTCTCTTTAGCAAGCTGAATCAGAAATGGTGTCTGTTGCGCCTTGGTGGCTCTCTTGGTGTAGTTACAGTAGAAATCTTTATTCTGTGAATACCAAGCCTTGCGCCAATTGCGATCTGCAAGTCTTCCCTTTGACTCTGATGGCAAATCAACGCCAGTCTTTTCTCCCATCTGGAAGCGACCTGCTGCCTTAAAGAAGTAGTCATTAGGGTTTTTCTTGACCTTTAATCCACCATCTCTTAGCCATTCATCGAAGGCAATCTGATACCAGATCGTGTCACATGAGACTGCCATAGCCTTCTTCATGGAAAGTGTTCCTTGGGCTTTAGATTCGAAGTTATTGAAGACTCGAGTTCCAACTTCAATAAATCCAGGACATGCATAACTCTTCTTTAAGTCATATCCCGCATCCTGAGCGGCTATCAGAGAAACAGCTTTAAATGTTGAACCAGGCGCATAGAGACCTTGAAGGGCACGATTGAGTGCAGGTACGCCAGAGGATTCACTGAAGAGATTCTTAGCTTCTTGAACAGTCAAACCCTTTTCAAAAGAGTTTGGATCAAAAGTAGGATTTGATGCAATGGCAAGAATTTGACCTGTGATTGCATCCATGACAACCGCTGCAGCGCCATCGGCAGGGTGGCCAGAAGCTCGTGCTCGCCTTACCGCATCAGCGAGAGCGGCTTCTGCAGATGCCTGAAGCCGAATATCAATACTTGTAACTAAGTGGTTTCCTGGAACAGGTTTCGTATTCTGGCTGGTGCTAGTTACCGCTTCCTTGCGATCAACAATCACAGTCTTAATTCCTGGTGTGCCGCGAAGATACGAGTCATATTGAATCTCTAGCCCAGCCTTACCAATGGATTCAGATCTGAAGTAACTACGTCCGCTGGCTCCTGATAAATCGTAATCTGTCAGTGGCCCAACATATCCAAGGAGGTGAGCGCCGTTCACACCAGCAATCCCTGGGTAATTTCTAATTGCAATAGGAGTTGCATTGATTCCAGGGAATTTATCTGACCGCTCAACTATTTGAAGTGCAATCTGTGGATCTGCCTCTTTTGTAATTGGAATTGGTTGGAAGCGAGATCCTGTCCAGCATCCTGCCTTCTTTCCCTTTTCAAGTTCACCACAGAGTCTTGTGCGTTGCCATACATCATCAAAGTTAAGCCCAAGGAGTGTAGAGAGGTTTCGCAGTACTGCCTCACCTTTATCTTCTTGCTTATCAATCTTGGTTCGATCAACTGTCACAGCAAGACCCACCTTGTTGAGAGCAAGGGGAACTCCAGAAGAATCAACAATTAGTCCTCGAGTAGCTGGAGTCACAACATCACGGCTCTGAATGCTCAGCGCTGCATCTTTGTATTTCGGACCCGCTGCGACTTGGAGATAGAAAAGCCTTCCCATGAGTGCGACCAATAGGGATGCAATGAAGATCTGAAGAAAGATCAAACTAAGGCGTGAGCGCTGATTCATATGCGTGATGCCGTTCCAAATACCAGCGCATGTAGACGAGAAACAAGAGGAAGTATGAGTGGGGTAACAATCCCACTCCAGAAAGCTGTTCCCACCAAGATAAAGAGAACTTGCTGAACACTACCCAGATTTTCTCCTAAGAGAAGTCCAAGGAGTGCAAAGGCAAATTGAGATATGACAACACCGATGATGACAAGGAATGTGATGTTGAGTGGATTAGCTCTCACATGGTCATCGCCATACGAGAGAAAAGAAACAGTAAAGGATGTCAGAATCATCACCAGTGTCCAATGGCCCATGGGACCGAGAGCTGTCTGCGAAAGATCCATGAGCAAGCCTGCGCCAAAACCCGTGAGAGCTCCTATTTCAGGAGTGCTCATCGCAGCCCAAATAAGCGTGAAGATCAAGAAGAGAGAGAAGCCACCCGCAGGCAGGCGCATTTGAGTGACAAAGCCTTCTTGTAGGAGAAATACAACCAAAAAGATTGGAAATGAGAAGAGGAAGCGCCGAGAAAACATCGTACTCAGCCCTTAGGAGTTGGCGAAGGAGCGACCGTTACCGTCACTGTTGGAACTGGTGTGGGTCTTGGCTTTACTGGAACAAGTGCATCACGAGGATCCGTCTTTGGCGATGAGACCACGACTGAGACAACTCCAAGTGTTGAGAAGTTGGTAAAGAATTTCACATCT
>CALEZA010000015.1 GCA_937927965.1 uncultured Candidatus Planktophila sp. | reverse complement strand
GGTCTGCAGGCAAGATACGGATGTAGTTCTTACGCATCTTTCCTGAGATGTGAGCGAGGACCTTATGTCCATTTGTTAGCTCAACACGAAACATTGCATTAGGTAGCGCTTCAGCAACAGTGCCTTCAATCTCGATTGCACCATCTTTACTAGCCAAGTAACTCCACCTAATTTCTATATCAGTATTAAACGAACGCGATTCAGCCCAGCTGAAAAATCGGGTGATTTCACGCTGAACAGAAGGGTGAGTCTATGGCAGGCCCCCCTTATAAGGGAAATCGGCCCCCATTTGTCCTATTTGAGCCTAGACGACACGATTTTGGTATAGCCCTTCGGGCATTTTGGGCCTATCCCCGTGACCTTCTTCACGCTCTTGCCCTTCCCGCAGGCGATGGTGCTTGGGCGGGGGCTTGGGGTTGGCGCCACGGTAACGGGCTGTGTTTGGGAGAGTTTGACTGAGATCGTGGGGGCTGAATATGTAAAGCCCTTGGCTGAAAGGCTCAACCACCCACCCCTCTCATCAACTGTCTGGGTGGCAGTTTGATAGGTGCCATCTTCGGAGAGAATGGAGATGGAAGCTTGGATAGGTGCCTTGCTGAATCCATAGATGCAACGAGCAACATCAGAGCGAATACGAAGATCATAAGTTCCCACAGCGACTTCACCTTTGGAGGTGTAGTGAGGAGCAATAACTTTGTAATCAAGGGATTGGGTCTGCTTGTTAAATGCAGGAGGACCTGCTGAATACGCGGCAGCATTAGTAGTGACAAATCCTGCAAGGTCGGTTGCATCACGAATACAACGATCTGCGTTTTGGAGATCTCCATCGACTAGATTGCGGAATGTCCATTGAGTTGGCGATGCGCTCGCCTTATCTTTGATTTGTGGAAGCCAGAGACGCAGCGCCTCCATCGCATCCTGACTAGAAGGATCAGTCATCTCCTGGAAATTACCTGATGGAAGTGCTTTGCCGCGTCCGTCTCCTTGTCCACCACGAACTTTGCCTGCGAGGATGTAATCCTTGATTGGTTGAATGAGATCATCCCACTTAAACCACTCGCCGATAACTGGAACTCTCACTGGCTGTGCATCGACCTCAATGATTTGGGAATTATTGCTACCAGAAGAGATGCTGACTGAAGGATCATAAATTCTGCCGTGAAGCCATCCTGTTAATTTGCTCTGGAGTTTGACTCTCAATCCAAACCGGTAATTTTCAGGAAATGCCTGTCGCTGTTGGCAATCTCCATCGCCAATCATCGCGCAATATCTCCACTCATCAACAGAGGAGTGTTGAACTCCACGGTTCTCTTTATTAGCGGTCTGTGTCGAGTCAGATGAAATCTGTTGAACATATTTACCACTAATCAACTTCACAGGAGTGATTGCAACCGAGATTTTATATGTTGTGAATTTCTCTGTGCTGACCTTTGTATTGGCATCTTTTTTCAGCTCGCTCTCAGCAAAGACCTGAGCCATATAAGTTGTTGTGCCACCACCATTGACCACGCCAGGGATATTCCACACTGTGGGCGTGCCACCTTCTGGAAGATTGATTGCGGTGTTGGCCTTGTAGGTCCACTTACTACTTGCAGGATAGTTGACCGGAGATACTCCGCTAATTCTTAATCCCTCTGAGTCGATAGCCCAGACTTCGTCGATGCAATTGATTGGAATATCGATTGAGCAAGGCTGCAAGAAAGCTGCAGAGTAGATCAATGGACTCTTTACGCACTCGACCGAATCAACATCTTCGCAGTGGAAACTCACTCCAGGAAAAACGCCATTGACTTCACGATATTCGGCAAAGAGGGCAGATGGTTCGCGGTTGAGTGTGGAGTTATCTTGAAGATAGAGAGATCGCCAACCCTCCCCACCCGGTGAAGCAATGGGCGTCCAGTTCTCATCGCTCAAATCTGCCGCATGCACAGAACTGACTGTAAAACTAAAGAGAGCAAGTACTAGACCCAGAATTACGCTTCTACTCTTCCTCATTTTTTGCGATAACCCTTTGGGCATACAGAAGATGAGGACTTAATAACCTTACTGCCGTTGGTGCACGAGATGAGCTGAGTTTTCACTTTCTGAGTGAGCTTGACCTTCAATGTCGGGCTTGAGAATGTGAAGTTGTTGGCAGAGAGATAGAGCCACCCAGATTTCTCATAGAGGGTTGAGGTGGCAATTTGAGATGTGCCATTGAGGGATAGAACTGAAACTGATGCGCTCACTGGGGCAGATGAGTAGTTGTAGATACATCGCGCATAGTCACTTCGCATCACAAGGTTATATGTACCCTTAAAGATTGTTCCATCTGGCAGATAATGAGGAGAGGCCACTTTGTAATCAAGGGTTTGATCTACTCGATTGAACTTCGGTGGTTCGGCGATAAACATATTTGAATTTGTGGTGACAATTCCTGAGAGTTGATTGGTAGCTTTTCCACAGCTTGCAGGGAGGTTTCCATCCTCAATACTTCTCATGGTCCACGCCGTTGCCACGGCATTAGCTCTATCACCGATTGCGTCATACCAAGCCATCGCTTCTGGGAAATCTCTCTCCTCATAGCGGATGTAATCCTTGAGAATTGAGGCATTTGCATTATTGGCTTCAGTGCTAAAGAGGGTTCCCTGCTTCATAAACTCTTTATCGCCGTTGTAGAACTTAGAGATGGAAGTTGGAAGGGAATCCAAATGAAACCATTGATAGACAATTGGAACAATCAAAGGTTTGCCTGAAACTGTAATGAGCTGATCTCCATCGGTAGAGGTCGCGATAGAAGCTGAAACATCTCCTAAACGCCCATGCAGCCAACCTTGAATCTTTGTTCGAAGCTTTAATTTAAGAGAGAAGGTCACATCTGTCGGCAGTGGCCAAGCCAGTGCACAGCGAGTTGCAGTTGCCTGAACGCATCGAGCAAATCCCCCATTGTCGAGATCAGATGGAGTTCGCTGATTTGAGACCATCCCCACTCTGTTGAAATAGGCAAGCTCAGTTGATGGATGTGAAGGTTGATAGCGACCATTTGTCATGGTCACTGCAAAAATCCCAGCGGCAAAACTATTGGACTTAAATTGACTTTCCCCAAATTCTTTAAATCCTGCGATATTGACTGAAACTAAATATAAGGATCCCTGTGAATGAGGCAGGGTAGGAATATCGACGATAAATGAAGATCCACCATCGGGCAGATTTGCCTCGGCACTTCCTTTATAGGAGAACTCGGTTTTGCCTGGAAAATCTTCCACAAATATAGCTTTATGAGTTGTTCCATCTGCAGATGTTGCTCCAACAGAAAGGACGCAATCATGAGAGGCAGAGCTCTCACAATTGCTCATAAATGCCTGATAGTTAAAGAAGCGTTGCGTGCTGCAATTTCCACTTCCGTAGCTAGTGCAATTCGTCACTGAGGTGGGAACATCATTGCGGCGAGAATTCTCCGAAGTAAACGACTGAAGCGTTGCAAAATTACCTTTGATCTTCTGTGAGTCGTCTATGACCACCCCTGCTGAGGCAACTCCATCAGAAGGAGCCCCCACAATGAATTGTTCACCAGGAAGATCGGCAGCGCTCAATGAGGAGAGTGGTCCCATTAGGACCACTCCCCCCACGAGTGCTGCGATTATTTTTCTCATTGTTATTGCTTCTTATATCCCTTAGGGCAGATTGGCTTGAGGGCAGTGATTTTCTTAACGCTCATGCCACGAGTACAAGTAATCGTTGTCTTATTGAGCATTGACTGCTTCCAGCTCTTCTTGAGACCAACTTTGAGCTTAGGTCGTGAATATTGGAAACCTGAGATATCGATGATGATCTTGCCGCTCTTCACGCCGACTGTGGCAACTGCAGAAGATGTTCCACCTTCAACAGTACTCACCTGAACAGAGAGAGCCTTAACTGCATCATTGACATTGTCTAATCCCCAGAGAAGCTTTGCATCTGCTGCTGGAATAATCGCCTTATAGAAACCATAATTGAGAGTGGTTCCATCGGGAGCGAAGTGAGGCGCGGCCGCTACCCATGAGAACTCCTTGGCCTCTGCGTTCCACACAGGTGTGCTGAGATCGCAAACACCATTGGATGAGACCACCATATCTCCTGAAGTTCCCTCAACTCCAAAGGCTGATTGGCCTTCATTATTGAGGAAGATGATTGCTTGAAGTTGACGAACTGTTGCCTTAGCAACTCCTGTCTCACCCGAGCAGTCAGATGACTTTGCGGCTAGAGGCACAGTAACTGGACTTCCTGAGAACTTCACTGTGGAAGCACCTCCAGCACTTGTGAAATCTCCAACGAAGTTTGTGCCCACACCCACAAGTACTCCTGGCTTGATCTCGCCAGTCTTTACTGTGACTGAGATTGTGATATCAGAATCGAGGTTGGCTGCATACTTTGAGTTATTGAGCTGTGTAGCAAGGTTAACCTTGTTGCTCGCTGTCGTGATTGTTGGAAGAGCGTCGATGAAGATGTGGTTCACAAATTCATTAGCGGTCTTGGCTTCAACATAGAGTCCGTCATATCCCAATGAGTTCAAACCACTTGTGGCCCAATCAAGAGAAGTCCAACGACCTGTAAGTGCGCGGCCTGTTGCAACGGTAGCTGCGACTGTCGCTGTATCACTCTGGGCAGTTGATGTATCACCAGAGAGAGCTGTTGAAGTATCTGGGTTAACAAGAGCCTGTCCATCTGCCACCCATGTGAGGGCGAGAGAAGTACCAGTGGCTGTTGTAACAGAGACCGAATCAACGCAATAGGTTGTTCGAGCCGAGTTACACACGGGCCATGGGCTCTTTGGCACATTGAGAGCAGCCGAAGCTGCAGGTGATCCTGCGATGAACAATGATGCTGCCATCGCTAAAGCTGAGATTCCAGCTGTCAGTGTTTTCTTCACTATTCCCCCACTTTGTCGAGAATTGCCATATCTGGCACTGACTACATCACCGCAAGGAGGAGGCCGATTTATGCGCCTCGCCCTTGTCTATATCTGGTCATGGATGGCCAGAACTTTCCACGCTCGCATGGTCAGCGAGCCAAGAACCAGTTCCACTGCCAGGTGCTCGCTGCCGCAATTTCAGGGTTATCTTTGAGCTCGTTGAACTCAAAAATCAAGCGGACGCTATCTCCTGGCAGAACTGAAGTTGGCCGATAATCGCTCGTATAAGGCTGGTGATCGACGAAGATCGATATTCCAGGCTTAGCTGAGACCAGGACTTTTCCGCGGTTTTCTAATACCAGTGTCCACTTAAGGGGACAACGGAAAGCGCCGCAAATGCCCCACTCGACTTTAAGGCCAGAGGCATAGAGCCCACCGACTTCATCGCCTACTGCAACAGCTCCACTGATAGCGGTATCTGTTCCCACGGATTGCTCAAAGGCTATTGGGAACTCTGTCTCCACTCCAATGATTTTTGGAAGAGAAGAAGTGTTATCACTTGTAGCAGTGCTGCTCGTTGGAGACGGTTCTGAGCGCAGTAATTCATATCCAAAGATGCTTAGAGCACCCACAAGGACAAAGCTGGCGAGAATTCCTACAAATCGCAGGATGCGTTGACGACGGACTTTAGCGATAACAATAGGTGCAAGGTCGCGGCTCTCACTCACAGAAACTGTGAGTAAATCTAACTCGCGTTTAATGAGAGGATCAATTTCACTCATTATTTTCCACCACCTCTGCTACTACGATCTCTATCTCTGCCTGACTACTTACTCCACTTAATTCTTTTGCTGATGATCTTTCAAGCTCTGGGACAAGGTCCACATATGCCGCTACAGCTGCCTTCCCACGAGCCAGATGTGAAGCCGCAGTTCCTATTGGAATCTGAAGGACATCGGCGACTTCCCTGAGAACCATTCCATGCTCATACATTAGAACAAGTACAGCACGCTGTATGGCAGTCAGGGATTTCAAAGCAGCCTGAACTAATAATCTCTGAGTCACATCATCTGTCTGATCTGCAATATCGCGGATATTTTCTGCCAGATCCCAACTTGTCTCGCGCTCTTCCTGCTTACGCAACCACTTGCGGCGCATATCGGCATGCTTACTCACCATCACTCGCATGAGATAGGCCTCAGGATTTTCGTGTTCACGAATCTTGCTCCATCGCTTATACACATCTGCGAGAGCCTCTTGGAGAACATCTTCAGCATTTTGAGTATCAAAGCAAATTACCTTGGCAGCTTTTAGGAATGCCTTTTGATTTTCGCGCAGCCAGAGAGTGAACTCAATCTCGCTCTGATTGCTCATTGCTGGCCACCCATGACATCAGGATAACCCAGTATCTGACTATGAACGAGGGGGGATGAAAGTTGTTGCCAGGAAGATTGAGAGGGCGATAAACACCGCGCTCGTGCCTGAGGAACTCGCCAATACTCCTGCACCTGCAGGCAAAATAAATTGGCCAAAGCGATTACCTGTGAGGCGAGCCGAGACTGCTAGCGCTCGATCTTCAGGGGCAGTTGCCAGAGAGACCATAGACATCGTTAACGGTTGCCCCACACCGAGAGCAAATCCTGCAATAACCACAATAATTGCTAAGAGATAGACATTTGATGCAAATGCCATAGCAGCACATGCAGTCAGAGAGATGATTGTGCTGACAACCAGAATTCTCTCTGTTGCAAACTTCTCACTTAGTTTTCCTAAATAGATGCGCGAGAGCATTGAGGCGCCCGCTCGAATAGCGATAATCACTCCAATTGAAAATGCGGAAAATGATTTCTCATTGCCCAGCAGTGGAAGAAATACAACAAGGATGTCTCCCACGGAGGAAATAGCCATAGAGGTGTAGATCGCTGAGAAGATCTTTCGATTCTTTAAGAGTGAGCCTGCACTCCGTAAAGCTCCCTCTTCGCGTTGAGCTGCTCGCACAGTGGGTTCTTCATTGCGCCAATTGATTATTGGAATGAGGGCTGCAATGGCAAAGAGGGCTGCAACAGCAAATGCTGTTGTCGTTGATTTTGGAATCACGCCAGTGGAACCTGCAACTAGCACTGCAATAATCGGTCCAAGCATCTGTCCCAAGGATGCACTGAATGTGTAGTAACCAAAGTATTTTTCATATTGATCATTGGGGCTTCGCAATGAGACAAGGGTCTGACCACCCACCATGCATGCCAAGTGAGAAAGACCTGAGAGTGCTGCCGCCACCGCCAAGAGTGGAATCGATTGAGCAAATACTAAAAGCCCTGCCGCAAGTGACATCGAAGCAGTTCCCAAGATTACGAATCGGCCCTCCCCTAAAGTTCCAACCCATCGCCCAAAAGAGAGGGCAAAGAGAACAGGGAGAAGCGCATAGAGCGCTGCGATCACACCGATCATCGTGGGAGAAGCATCGAGCTCAAGTGCCCTATAGGTAATCATCGGACGAACGATGTAAATCACGCCTTGGGTAATCGTTGAGTTAATCAGTATCTGACGAGCCCAGCGGGGAAGAGACATGAACTACCTAGTTATGCGTGAGCGTCTTTACGAACCTTCTTCATCACCCGTGTGATGACAGGTGTAAAGAGCGCGATAAATAAGACGGTATAGAGCACTTGTGAGAGAGGTGACGCCCACAGAGTTCCGTAATCTCCAGAGCTAATCTGAAGGGCTCGACGGAATTGAAGTTCCAAGTTTGGTCCCAAGATCAATCCAAGAATCAGTGGAGTAATTGGCATTCCAAATCGTCTAAAGAGGAATCCCACAATTCCGATTGCAATCGCTACCTGCACATCAAAGGTTGATGCATTGAGTGCATAGGCACCAAGGAGTGCAAATGTCACGATTCCAGCAAAGAGATATGGGCGTGGAACCTTTAATAGTTGCACCCATAGACGCACCAATGGAAGGTTGAGGACCAAGAGAAGAGCATTACCAATAAAGAGTGATGCAATCAGAGTCCAGATGAGCGCTCCATTAGTAAGAAAGAGAGTAGGTCCAGGTTGAATCTGATATGTCTGGAATGCAACAAGGATTACAGCAGCGGTAGCCGATGTAGGAAGACCCAAAGCAAGAAGTGGAACAAGAGCACCTGCCGCATTGGCATTGTTGGCTGCCTCTGGCCCTGCAACACCTTCAATAGCGCCATGTCCAAATTCTTCTGGGTGCTTAGATAATTTCTTCTCGATGGAATAGCTCAAGAATGTTGGAACTTCTGATCCACCTGCAGGAATAACGCCAAGAGGAAAACCTAGGAAAGTTCCGCGAATCCAAGGCTTCCATGAGCGCTTCCAATCATCGCGGGACATCAGAGCTTTGCCCTTCATCGGAATAACATTCCAACCAAGATCCTTAAAGCGGCTAGCGATATAGAGCGCTTCTCCGAGTGCAAAGATAGAAACGATCACAGGGACAGTTTCAATTCCCTCAACTGCTGCTTGATTACCAAAGGTGAGACGAGAAAGACCTGATTGAAGATCTGCTCCGACAAGTCCCAAAACGAGACCGACCGCAAGTGCGATAAAGCCGCGAATCTGCGATGCACCTAATAGAGATGAAACTGTAGTGAAGGCCACAAGCATCAAAGCCACATAATCTGCAGCTCCAACTTTGATTGCCAAATCTGCAATAGATGGCGCGGTAAAGGCGAGAATTCCTGTGGCAATTGTGCCTGCAACGAATGAGCCAATTGCAGCTGTAGCAAGTGCTGCACCAGCACGCCCACGGCGTGCCATTTTATTTCCTTCAAGTGCTGTGATTACAGAACCTGACTCACCTGGAGTATTGAGAAGGATTGAAGTCGTTGATCCTCCATACATCGCGCCGTAATAAATAGCGGCAAACATAATGAGAGCAGATGCTGGGCTTACTGTGTAAGTAATGGGGAGTAAGAGTGCAATGGCAAGAGCTGGGCCAATTCCAGGAAGAACACCAACGAGTGTTCCCAGGAAAGTGCCCAGAAGTCCAAAGCCAAGATTGCTCAATGTGAGCGCACTGGCGAAGCCATCAAGAAGTGAGTTGAAGCTATTCATTAGAAACCTTTAAGGATGCCAGCGGGAAGTGGAACATGGAGAAAACGGGTAAATGAGAAATAGATAACGGCGATGAAAATAGTGCCGAAGATAGCAGCACGAGCATGACGCTTATTATCAAATGCGACGGTTATTCCAAAGAATGTGATGGATGCTGCGATCACAAACCCTGCCCGCTCAATAAGGAGAAGATAGGAAAGCAGCGATGCAATCACAATGCCGAAAGTCTTGTAATCAGACTTATCGATGGGATCTCCTGGCTCATTTCCCTCAGGGACTGCGATATTTCCACGAAGTACTTGGATAAAGAGGATTGCGCTGAGCACCATAAGCAAGATCGCAATTGCATAAGGAAAAACCTTAGGGCTTACAGTGAGATTAAATGCAGGCAGCTCTGTGCGAGCTGTATCCCAGAAAACGATAAGTCCAAGGAGAAAGAGTGAGCCCACAAATGTGAGCTCACTCTTTCCGCCTTGAGGCAATTTCTTGATAATCGGAGTGATCGTTTCTTTACGATTACTTGATTAGCTTGAAATCAGTGAGAACATTGATAATTGCTGTGTTCTCTTTCTTGATCCATGTTGAGAATGCATCTCCTGCACGGTATTCATCAATCCATGACTTAGCGACCAATGTGTCCTGCCAAGATGGTGTTGAGTGAAGTGTGTCGATTACCTTCAATGTGTTGAGGTAATCAGCTGCTGAGAGGTCAGATGGAGCAAGGATTCCACGCCAGTTACCGAATGTGAGATCCACACCCTGCTGAACGAGAGTCTTACCCTTGATTACCTTCAGTGGCTTAGGTGATGTCACTGCAAGTACACGCATCTTTCCAGCTGCTACATATGAAGCGAACTCAGAAGTTCCTGCGATACCTACCGCAACGCGACCACCGATTACATCTGGTGTAAGGGATCCGCCACCTGAGTAAGGGATGTAGTTAAGGTCAGTTGCCTTGACTCCTACAGTTGCTGCAAGTGTTGCCACTGTTACATGGTCAACTCCACCGTAGTTACCGCCACCGATTGCGACAGCCTTTGGATTTGCCTTGAGATCTGTTAGAAGATCCTGGATTGACTTGTACTTAGATGATGTTGGAACTACGAAAGCCTCAGCTTCACGCATCACACCAGCAACTGCCTTAGCTGTTGTAATTGTGAGCTTAGAACCGTTAGTTGCAAGACCACCAGGCATAGCAAAACCTGTAATCAAGAGGATGTCGTTGCGACCCTTCTGATCATAGAAGTAGCCAAGACCGAGAGGAGCGTTGGTCTTATATGTGACTGTGTAATCCTTAAGAAGGCCTTCCTTCTTCATTGCATCACCAATTGCGATTGCTGTTGTTCCATAGCCACCACCGATTGCAGATGACGCTACCCACTCGAGTGAACCGAATGGCTTAAGGTCTGAGTACCACCAGCGAAGTGAGCCAGCGAATGAACCTGTTGTCACTGCTGTACATGTGAGATCTGTTCCGTTAACGCCGCGACCTGCAGCCTTAACTCCTGCACGAAGGCACTGATCTCCTACTGTCGCCTTGCTAGCAGGCTTTGCACCAGCATGAGCTGATGGAGCTACGAAAAGTGAAGCAGCGATAGCTACAACGCTGAACGCAACTAATTTCTTCTTCAACATAATTACTCCCTAAAAATTGGCCCCGAGGGTCAGCGCCACCTCGTGAGGGTAGTTGCTCCAAAGTTGCTGGTATAGGGATTTTGATAACAATTCGATACCAAAAATTGCATCTCAGGCGAGAAGTGAGGAGATCTCCACGCCCAGCGCACCTAGCCTTGCTGCGCCTCCATCGATTGCTGTGAGAACAAATGGCTTGCCGTCAGGGCAGATCACATAGGAATTTTCGAAGTGAGCTCCCCGAGATCCATCCTTGCTCACCACAGTCCACTCATCAGCTAAGACTTTCGTCTTTTCACTGCCACGAGTAATCATCGGTTCAATTGCAAGAGCCATTCCAGGGATGATGGTTGGACCATTTCCGCGACGACCAAAGTTGAGAACATGAGGCTCTTGATGCATCTCTGTTCCAATGCCATGTCCGCCATACTCACGCAAGATTCCATACTTACCTTGAGAGTTCACATACTCTTCAATCGCATGACCGATATCTGACAAATTCGCGTTGAGAGATCCCGCAGCTATACCTCGCCACATTGATTCATCACACACATCAAGCATCTTCTGATCGGCAGGATCGACTGCTCCAACAATTATTGAAAAAGCTGCATCGCCATGCCATCCATCAATAATTGCGCCACAATCGATTGAGACAACATCACCATCGCCTAGAACGCGAGGCCCAGGAATACCGTGAACAATCTCATCATTGACTGAAACGCAGATTGTCTTTGGATAACCGTGATAGCCAAGAAAGTTAGAAGTTCCGCCCCCGCGCTTGATATTTGCTGCTGCAATCACATCAAGGGCATCTGTAGTCATTCCAACTTTGATGTTCTCTCGCAAAAGCTCAAGAGTCTGTCCTACGAGCAAACCTGCACGACGCATGACCTTGAGTTGATCAAGGTCTTTTATCTGGATTGCCATAGGAGTTACTGCTTAACGCGAGAGAGGGCAGTTGTTGCTCGCTCTGTAATCTCTGAAATTTCGCCATCTGCATCAATAGTGATGAGAAGGCCTTCTGTGCGGTAGAAGTGAATAATCGGAGCTGTCTGCTCTTCATAGACATCAAGGCGCTTGGCGATTACCTCAGCCTTATCATCTTCACGCTGATAAAGATCTTCTCCCCCACATGCTCCGCATTTGAAATCACCTGGTGCAACAGGTGCTCCGCATGCGCGACAAGTTCTGCGTGATGAGAGGCGACCAATGATGAGCTCATTTGGGATTGCAAGCTCTAGTACTGCATCTAGTGGTGTGCGCTTCTCCGCCAAGATTGCACGAAGAACTTCCGCCTGCACCACATTTCGTGGGAAGCCATCGAGCAAGAAGCCATTTGCAACATCATCCCAAGTGAGACGATCTTTTACCATCGCATTGGTGACAGAGTCAGGAACTAGTTGGCCTGCATCCATATAAGTCTTAGCCTCTTGACCCAAGGCTGTGTTCTCCTTGAGATTGGCGCGGAAGATATCGCCTGTAGAGATATGTGGAATTTGATAGTGCGCTGCTAGGAATTGAGCTTGTGTTCCTTTGCCCGCACCTGGTGGACCAACCAGGACGAGACGCATTACTTCAGGAAGCCTTCGTATGAACGCTGCTGGAGCTG
>CALEZA010000014.1 GCA_937927965.1 uncultured Candidatus Planktophila sp. | reverse complement strand
ATTCTGCGACAACTTTCCACAGGTCGAACTTTGACTGTGATTGCAGCGGAGCTGCATATTTCGCAGAACACTATGAAGACTCATTTGAAGAATCTGTACAAGAAAATTGGCGCAGATGGCCGCCATGACGCGGTTGAGAAGGCTAAATCCTCATTCCTGATCTAGAAGATAGGCAATACTTAGCTCATGTTTGAGCCATCAATTTCGACTCCTCGATTGGAGCTTCACCACATCCCAGCAGATGGATTAATCGCTCTCTTGGAAGAAAAGAGTGATGTCTTAGCGATTTCTGGTCGCAAATTCACCAATCCTTACCGTGTTCTTGTTGAAGAATCTGGCCCGTTGCGTTGGCGAGTGCCGCAAGTAAAAGCTGATCCTTCGACTAACAAGTGGTTTGTTCGATTCATCGTTCTCAAGTCCACACAGGAAATCATTGGCTCCACTAGCTTTCATGGGGTTCCAGATGAGAATGGAATGATGGAAATTGGAATTGGGATCGAAGAGAAGTTTTGGAACCAGGGTTATGCCAAAGAGGCTCTTGCAGGAATGTGGGGCTGGGTAGTGGGCGAGTCAGGAGTGAAGACCCTTCGTTATACGGTGAGCCCAACTAATCTTGCCTCTGTCTCGGTTATTGAGTGGTTTGGATTTACTTATATGGGCGAACAGCAAGATGAAGAGGACGGCCCAGAAAGTATTTACGAGATGAGCGTTGAAGATTTTCGCAGTCGCGGAGGTAAGTGATGTCTGATGAGTTTGATGAAATTGTTGCAGACATTGAAGACGAGTTAGACCTCACCCTCTACCTTGATGCTCCAGAACTTATTGAGGAAGTAACAGCACAGATCCTGCTCTCAATTGAGAATGGGCTACTTGCTAAAGGGGAATTCCATTTAGTCCTGACTGGAGGAACGCTAGGTGTTGCAATTTCAGAGGCGCTCTGCGCTGCATGGAATGGCGCACCTGAGCTATATGAAGGACTACATATTTGGTGGAGCGATGAGAGATTCGTTGATTTCGAGAGTAACGAAAGAAATGCATACCCTCTTCATGGGAAGGTAACCAACCCACATATCGTTTTACACGAAGCACTTGCTCCCAATTCACCAGCAACAGTTGAGGATGCAGCCAATCACTACAGTGAAGCACTTGATGGCGTGGAGATTGATCTCAATATATTAGGCGTTGGACCTGATGGACATGTGGCATCACTCTTTCCAGGGATTGCAAATTACGATGATACCCGCACGATATTTGCAATCACTGACTCACCAAAACCACCATCTTCTCGGATCTCTTTCACAATGAGCTTTATCAATTCATCTCGAGAAGTCTGGATTGTTGCAACCGGTGAATCAAAAGGTGAGGCTGTAGCCAAAATCATTGAGGGAGATTTATCAATACCGGCCAGTTATGTCAGTGGCAGAGAACGCACACGCCTTATAGTTGACCAGAGCGCGTTTTTCGCTGAATAAAGCACTTTCCACTAGAATCACCGCATGACCACAACAACATTTGGCATGGTTGGCCTTGGCCGCATGGGTGCAAATATCGTTCGCAGACTCGCTCGACATCAGATCACATCCGTTGTTTATGATGTCTCAGCGGATTCAGTGAAAGCATTAGCAGCTGAAGGTGCAATCGGAGCAAGTGACCTTGCTGACCTAGCTTCCAAGCTGACTGCTCCAAGAACAGTGTGGGTGATGGTCCCTGCGGGGGTTACAGACTCAACAATTGCAGCTGTTGCAGAGGTGCTCGCCCCTGGTGACACCATCATTGATGGCGGAAATAGCTACTACAAGAATGACCTAAAGAATGCCCACGCTCTCAAGGCAAAGGGAATCAACTTTGTTGATGTGGGAACTTCTGGCGGCGTCTATGGCTTGGAGCGCGGCTACTCACTGATGATCGGTGGCGATGACGCTGTTGTGAAATCTTTGGATCCCATCTTCAAGGCGCTCTGTCCTGGAGTGGAAGCTGCAGATCGCACCCCTGGTCGCACAGGCGAGCCATCACAAGCGGAGTATGGATACCTTCATTGTGGCCCAACAGGTTCTGGCCACTTTGTGAAGATGATTCATAACGGAATTGAATACGGAATGATGGCAGCATTTGCTGAAGGCCTTGCAATCTTTGAGGCAGCAGATGAGATGACTCCTGCATACAACTTGGATATTCCTGAGATTACCGAGGTCTGGCGTCGTGGCAGTGTTGTTGCTTCATGGCTACTAGATCTCACAGCTCAGGCACTCAATGAATCAAGTGAACTCACTGAGTACTCATCTGAAGTCAGCGATAGTGGTGAAGGCCGCTGGACAGTCCAGGCAGCGATTGAAGCGGGTATTCCAGCCCATGTGTTGAGCGCATCTCTCTACTCACGATTTGCCTCACGCAATAATGATGAATTTGCTAACCGAGTTCTCAGCGCAATGCGCTACAAGTTCGGTGGGCATAATGAGAAGCCGAAGGCAAAGTAATGAAAGCTGATGTTCTCGTTCTATTCGGAGCAACAGGCGATTTAGCAAAGAAGAAGTTATTCCCAGCACTCTATGACTTAGAGGAGTTGGGCCAGCTTGATATGCCTGTCATTGGAGTCGCATCGTCGAAGTGGACTCAAGAAGTCTTTCGCGACAATGTGGAATCAGCAATCCGTGCTCGTAAGCCCGAAGCAGATGAAGAACTTGTTCTTAAGATCCGCGATGAGGTCAAACTCATTGTTGGTGATTACAACAATCCAGAGACTTTCAAAGAACTTGCCGATGCAATTAAGGATTACAAACTTCCAGTAATTTATCTGGCAATCGCGCCAGAGTTCTTTGCAACCATTACAGAATCTCTCGCTGAAGTGGGAATTACTAAGCGAGCAAGAGTTGTTGTGGAGAAGCCTTTTGGGCGTGATCTTGAATCTGCTAAGGCTCTCGACGCAGAGCTCAAGAAGCTTCTTCCAGAAGAGCAGATTTATCGCATCGATCATTATCTGGGCAAAGAAGCAGTTGAAGATCTTCTCGTCTTCCGCTTTGCCAATACTCTCTTTGAGCCAGTGTGGAACCGCAATTATGTCTCTAACATCCAAATCACCATGGCTGAGAGTTTTGGTATTGATGGACGAGGAAAGTTCTATGACGGCGTAGGTGCCACCCGCGATGTGCTCCAGAATCACCTATTGCAGGTTCTCACCATGCTCACGATGGAGCCTCCAATCAGCATGGATTCTGAAGACATGCAGAACGAGAAGATCAAAGTTCTCTCAGCAATTCGTGAAATCAAGAAATCAGATGTGATTCGCGGTCAATTCGTTGGCTATCTTGACGAAGAAGGTGTGGCAGAAAATTCTGACACAGAGACTTTCGTCGCCATGAAACTCTTTATTGATAACTGGCGCTGGGCAGGTGTTCCTATCTATTTGCGTACAGGTAAGAAGATGCCCGAAACAGTTCTTGAGGTTATCGTTGAATTTAAGCAACCACCTCGTGCACTCTTCGGAAAGGCAGAATCAAATCAAGTGCGATTCCGTCTTGGAGCAGAAGATGGTGTAGATATCTCACTACAAGCAAAGAAGCCTGGAACAAAACTTGTTTCAGAGACGGTAGATCTCTCAGTAGAATTCTTCACAGAGTTTGGAGATCGTCAAGGTCCATACGAGCGCCTTCTGCGTGCTGCGATGCTAGGAGATCACTTCCGATTTACTCGCATTGACGCCGTTCTTCACTCGTGGGCAATTCTTGATGAGATTCTTCGAAACCCAGATCGAGTGCATCCTTACTTCGAGGGCACATGGGGACCTGAAGAGGCTGATGACCTAATCCCTGGTGGCTGGAATCCAGTCGGCAGCGAAGCAGATGACATCAAACTCTCGCACCACTAATTAATTAGAAGCTTGACCACTCTTATGCTTATAGCGGCCTAGGAACTCAGCCTTAAAGTCATAGAAGGTGCCATCAATCAGCGATTGACGCATTTGATCGACCAATCTCACAATAAATCGCTCATTGTGGATAGTCGCTAGCGTTGCAGCAACAATCTCCTTGCCACGGAAGAGGTGGCAGAGATATGCACGAGTGTAGTTCTTGCAGGTATAGCAATCACACTCGTCATCAATCGGATTGAAATCTCTAATAAATGGTTTATTGGAGATGTTATATCGCCCGGTCATCGTATAGACGGCACTTGTGCGAGCGATACGAGAGGCTAATACGCAGTCGAATGTGTCAACACCATTTTCAACGCCCACGAAGAGATCCTCTGGAGCTCCAATGCCAAGGAGGTGCTTCGGTTTTTCCTGGGGGAGTGTGGAGTTAACCCACCCCACAATAGTTCCCAGAGAATCTTTATCGAGAGCTCCACCAATTCCAAAACCGTCGAAGGAGATTCCTGATGAAGTCATCGATCCAAGATCTGCTGCAGCTTCTTTGCGTAGATCTTCATATTGTGCGCCTTGAATTACTCCAAAGAGTGCTTGATAAGGCTTGTTGCTTCGAGATTCTGTGAGGCGTTTGTGTTCATCTAAACATCTGATTGCCCAGTTATGAGTTCGTTCTAGAGCAAGTTCTTGATAAGGGCGAGTGTTGTGCAAAGTGGTGCACTCATCGAATGCGAACATAATGTCGGCACCGATTTTGTGCTGAATCTGCATTGAGATTTCAGCGCTAAATCTATGCATAGATCCATCGAGGTGGGATTTAAAGGTCACACCTTCATCATCAACATGGGCAAGGCGTTCCTTATTGCCAGCAATCACTTGGTCTGAGCGGAAAGTCTGTGCATCCATTGCAAGAACTTTCTTGAACCCCACACCGAGTGAGAGAACTTGAAAGCCACCACTATCTGTGAAAGTTGGTTTATCCCAATTCATAAAGGAGCCAAGTCCGCCTGCTTCATCGAGAACATCAGGACCAGGTTGGAGATAGAGGTGATAGGCATTAGAAAGGAGTGCTTGTGCCCCTAGCTCTTCCATTGATTCAGGAAGGACCGATTTAACGGTCGCCTTGGTTCCAACGGGGATAAAGGCAGGTGTCTGAATTTGGCCATGGGGAGTAGAGATCACTCCAGCACGGGCAAGACCATTCTCGCCTGCATGAGTGATTTCATATTTAAAGCCCGAATCCATGACGCCTATTCTTGCAGAGTATTAGACTGGTCAAATGCCAAACTTAAAGCTTACCGATGGTCGCTTCCTCGAATACTTCGATAATGGAGTTGTATCGACGAAAGCAATCATTTTCCATCATGGAACACCTGGACATGCCTTTGCATGGAGCCCTTGGCTAGAAGCCGCAGCAGCTCGCGGCATGAGAGCAATCACCTATAGCCGTGCTGGTTATGGCATTAGCGATCGCAACGAAGGTCGCACAATCATTTCCAATAACGAAGATATTCGTGAATTGTTGGATAGTTTTGGCATTGTTGAATTTATCTCTATCGGTTGGTCAGGTGGCGGTCCACATGCACTAGCCACAACAGCAATGCATGGAAATAAAGGTGCAATTACTTTGGCAGGCGTTGGTGCATATGGTGTCGATGATCTCGACTTCCTTGCAGGCATGGGACCTGAGAATGAAGAAGAGTTTGGCGAAGCCCTTAAAGGTGAAGCGGCAATATCTGCTTGGATGGATGCTAACGCTGGAGCATTTAAAGTTGTCACGGGCGATCAGGTCCGAGAGGCATTCGGTGGATTAATTAGCGATGCTGACAAATCAGTGATTAATGGCGACTATGCAGAAGAGCTCGCAGCAACAATGCGAAAAGGACTTGCAGTCAGTTTTGACGGTTGGATAGATGATGACATGGCATTTATTCAGCATTGGGGATTTGAACTCTCAGCCATTGATAAGCCAGTTCAAATCTGGCAAGGCGATCAAGATCTCATGGTCCCTCACGCCCACTCTTATTGGTTGGAAAAACACATTCCTTCCTCAACATTGAACTTTGTTCCAGGACATGGCCACATCTCACTTGTCGTTGAATATAAGGATCAGATTTTGACCCAGGCAGAGGGGCTTTTGGCCTAAATGCTTTTTAAGGAATTCCGCGAGATTCTCAATCCGAAATCTCGCAAAATAGTTGTGGGCATAGCACTTAACGCCATTGGTGGCGGAATGACGCTTTCGCTTCTCCTCGTCTATCTCCATGACATGCGGGGTTTTTCAAATACATTTGGCGGACTCTTGCTTTCCTGGGGAGCGCTTGTCTCCATTATTGCCAGCACGCCAATGGGTGCATTAGTAGATCGGATCGGACCTAAAAAGGTCATGATCTGCGGACTATTGCTGAACTCAGCTGCAGCTTTTTCCTTGGCATTTGTCACAACACATCTTCACGCAATTCTCGCTCTGACCGCAATCAATATTGCTGGGCAAGCAGTCTGGCCAAGTCAGAGCGTGGTCTTAACTCGCGTGACACCAGAGGAGCATCGTCCCAAGATATTTGCCTTTAACTTTATGCTACTCAACCTTGGTTTGGGGTTGGGCGGGTTGATTTCATCTCTGATTATTCAATCAGGTTCGCTGAGATCTTTTCAATGGATGTATTGGATGGATGGTGCAACATTCTTTCTTTATCTTGCAATCATATTGACGATGCATGGTGAGGGATTGGATAAATATGTTCCACAGCCTCACGAACCTAAGCAAGGTACATATCGTGATTTGTTCAAAATCAAACCACTCATGCTTCTTGGGGTGGGTGGAATCATTCTCTTTACATTTGGCTATGGTGTGATTCAGGCAGGTATTCCTGTTTATGCAACACAATTTCTTGGACTCTCACCAAAGTGGCTTGGAATTATTTTTGGTGTGAACACTCTTGCAATCGTCGTCCTTCAACCTTTTGTCATGCGATTTATTGAGAGATATTCAAAGTACACAGCGCTGATTGCAATCGGCTTTGTGTGGGCGCTCTCATGGATCTTTGTTGGAGTCTCTCCTCTTCTTCCTTTGATTGCATCAGGTATTGCGCTGTGCATCAGCCAATTGATCTTTGCAGTGGGAGAGATGATCCAAGCCCCCACTATTCCGACTCTGGCAAATGAACTTGCACCAGAACATATTCGCGGGCGAGCTAACGCTTGGATGTCGCTTCAATGGAGCGTCTCCGGGGTTGCAGGTCCTGCCATTACTGGCCTGATGCTGGGGGCCGATAAACCGACCCTTTGGGTGGCCTCCATGTTTGTAGGCTCATTCCTATCTATCCCACTCTTTCTGGCCATGAAGCGCTTGGCAGCAGCTAGCCATTAATCCCCAAAGGGCATAAATCGGACTTTTGGGGTTTCTTTTTGGGTCAGGATTTACTACCCTTACGCACCTACTCACCAGTTATCTCGCTATCCGATATCGATGAGCCTTGGTTCATGGTGTGGATGGTCATAACGAGTGCAAATGATTTGCGATAAAGGGGATTTATTTCGTGGTTGATGCAACTGTGGTCGAGGATGACAAAGTCATCGATGTAGCTCAACGCACCCCAAAGCAGATCGCATGGGGACGCTTTAAGCGCAACAAAGTCGGAGTCTTCGCGGGTTACGCATCTATCTTCTTTGTCTCTATTGGATTCTTTGCACCAATCATCACTCGCTTAGTAGGAGTAAATCCCCGCGAGACATATGAAGGCACTCTGACTGAGTATGCAATGCCAATTGGTGCTTGGGGCGGAATCTCGTGGGATCACCCATTGGGAATTGAACCTGGAACAGGACGAGATGTTTTCGCATTAGCACTCTACGGCGCTCGCACCTCATTCATTGTGGCAATCATTGCAGCAGTGGGAACTATCGCAATTGGAATGTTGGTTGGAATTGCAACTGGATATTTCAAGGGCAGAGTTGATTCAAGCGTTGGACGCTTCGCAGATTTTCTCATGTCATTTCCAGGAACATTTATGATTATTGCACTCTCACTTCCAATGGTGCAGCGCGTTGAGTCAACTGGAATTGCCCATGAGAACGCAGCTCGATTAGTTGTGCTTGTCCTCTTCCTTGTCTTCTTCGGTTGGACAGGCTTCTACCGCTTGATTCGCTCACAGGCAATGTCTATGCGTGAGCGTGACTTCGTAATGGCAGCCCAGGCGATGGGCGCCTCTAGCTGGCGCATTATTGTTAAAGAGATTTTGCCTAACCTTTGGCCAACTGCAATTGTCTTTATCTCTCTCGCTCTTCCTGGATATATCGCAGCAGAGGCAACATTCTCCTTCTTGGGAGTAGGTGTTCAGGCACCTGAGGCAACATTCGGTTTGATCCTCTCAGATGGTGTTTCGTATTGGAGAGAAGATCCTGCATACCTCTTGCTTCCTTGCCTGATTCTGATTCTGATTGTGCTTGCGCTAAACCTCTTAGGTGATGCTGTGCGTGATGCGCTCGATCCAAAGGCAAACCGCTAAAGCGGAGTAGTACATAGATTTCCGTAGCAATACGGGAACTTCGCAACAAGAGAGGTCTCGCGAGTTTCTCTTCTGTGAAGGGCAGTAAGTCGGAACGCAAATGCGTTTTGATTCATCTCTAATAGGAGGACTAATGTCACGTTTGACATCACGTCGTCTCGTTGCAACAGCAACAGCTGCACTTCTTGCAGTTGGAACAGTTGCTACAGGCGCAAGTGCAAACGCAGCTGAGAAGCCAGTTACTGGTGGAACGCTGTACTTCATTACACACGCAGAGCAGTTCGACCATGTCGATCCAGCTCGTGTTTACACAGGCCGCGATATCGCGTTCTTCAACTCATACATCTACCGTAACTTGGTTTCATACAAGCCAGTTCCAGGTGCAGCAGGATCATCACTGGTTGCAGACCTTGCAACAAACACTGGTGTTCCAAGCAACGCAGCTAAGGTATGGAAGTTCACACTCCGCTCAGGCATCACATGGGAAGACGGATCACCTGTCACA
The DNA here is from genome assembly GCA_937927965.1 of uncultured Candidatus Planktophila sp. Classification (GTDB taxonomy): domain Bacteria; phylum Actinomycetota; class Actinomycetes; order Nanopelagicales; family Nanopelagicaceae; genus Planktophila. The sequence goes on along the minus strand of CALEZA010000014.1, from coordinate 1,084 downwards.
TGTGCTGATGTTGCATACGGTGTGTCACGCCCATTCGCAGCTGATGTAATCACAGACGGCCCTCAGTACCTCGTACAGGCTCTTGATATCCCTAAGGATGCTGATGGTTCATCTGCATACAAGGGTCCATACAAGAAGACTGGCCAGGCTCTCTTTGATAAGGCTGTTTCTTGCTCAGGTAACACAATTACATTCAAGCTTAACCGCTCATTCGCTGACTTCAACTATGCACTTACTTACCCAGCAGGTGCACCTGTAAAGCAGTCAAAGGACACAGGCGATAAGTACGACCTCAAGCCATTTGCAAACGGCCCATACAAGATTGCTTCATACAAGATCGGCGATCAGATGGAACTCGTTCGTAACACAAAGTGGAAGAAGTCATCAGACCCTGTCCGCACACCATATCCAGATAACATCGTAGTTCGCTTCGGTCTTGCTGAAGATGTTCGCGATGCAATCATGCTTGAAGACCAGATTCCAAACACAGCTTCACTCGATGGTCTTCAGCCAGCAAACACACGTGCATTCTTCGCAGATGCAACAAAGAAGTCACAGCGCTTCAACGTGTATGACCCATATGTTCGCTACGCAGCAATGAACGTATCTAAGGGCCACATGGATTGCTTGGATATCCGTAAGGCTGTCTTCTTCGCGATCAACACACAGGCACTTATCGACCTTTCAGGTGGATCTGTGTTCTACGGTGATCCAGGAGATAACCCTGTAAAGCCTGTTCTTGGTCTTGACTACAAGAAGACAACAGGAAACATCCACGATCCAAACTGGAAGATCACTGGTAATGCTGATTACGCAAAGTCATTCCTTGAGAAGGCAAAGACATCTTGCCCAGATGCATACGCTCGTGCAACAGCAGCTGACAAGGGAATCGTCTGGGATATCGCACAGTCTGCGACAAACCAGAAGGCTTCTGTCTTGATTCAGGATGCAACAAAGGCAGCTGGAATCAACTTGAAGTTCAACTTCATTCCATCAGGTCAGTACTACTCAACAGTTCTAAACCCAGAGAAGCAGAATGACATTTCATCTGCTGGTTGGGGTGCAGACTGGGCTAACGCATCAA
>CALEZA010000013.1 GCA_937927965.1 uncultured Candidatus Planktophila sp. | reverse complement strand
GCCATATTCTTAAGATTCACCGCTCGCTACAAGATCCAATCCCACACAGCGCACACTCATTCACAATTCGCACATTTGATCCTGCACAAGATAAAGATCAGTGGCTCACGCTTAATAACACAATCTTTGCCCACCACCCAGATCAAGGTAATTGGGCGATGGCAGATCTTGAAAACCGCATGGCTGAAAACTGGTTCGATGCCAATGGATTTTTCTTAGCTGTCGATGGCCAGACAATCATTGGTTTTTGTTGGACAAAGATTCATGATGAGTTTGTAAATCAAGATCCAGTAGGCGAGCTATATGTCATCGGCGTGCACCCAGATCATGCTCACAAAGGAATTGGCCGCGCCGTTTCAATTGCCGCAATGAATTACTTAGCCACACAAGGTTTAAAGCAATCGATGTTGTATGTCGATGCTGACAACGAACCAGGTTTAGCGCTCTATAGGTCTTTAGGTTTTAATTAACGCTGTACTAATTCGGCGCACATTTTTCTAAAGGCTTTTGTATGTGCATCAACATCTGCCTTTGTCGTTGCAGGTGACATCAGCGCCATATTGTGAAATGGCGTTAATAAAAACCCATCATTGAGCAGACGCAAGTGGATGTACTGCTCTAGCGCGAAGTCACCTGAATCAGCTGCTTCTTTTCCAGTGCGTGGAGCCTTGCCCTTAAAGATGTATTCGCCACGTGCACCTAAACGATTGCAGTGCCAATCAAGATCAAATTCCTTAATGGCGGCATCAACGCCATCTGACCAACGATCTCCCAACTCAATCATGCGAGCAAAGTTAGATTCAGTGAGCACTTCTGTGAGAGTTGCTCTCATCGCAGCAAGTGCCAAGATATTTCCTGCAAGAGTTCCGCCGATTCCACCAGTGTCAATCTTTTCAATCTCAACCTTTGCCTTAATGGCATCTGCGACCTCTTGAGTCATACCAAAGGTTCCAACAGGTATTCCTGCAGCGAGTGCTTTTCCGATTGTGAAGAAATCTGGCTTAAGACCTAGATCTGCTGTCATTCCACCAGGTCCCACAGAGATTGTGTGGGTCTCATCGATAATCAGAAGAGTTCCATACTTCTTACACAAATCTTGCACTGCCTCTAAATACCCTGGTTCAGGAAGAACAATTCCAATATTGGTCATTGCAGGTTCCATCAAAATCGCTGCAACATCACCGTGGGCAAGCGCCTTCTCCATGGCAGGGAGATCATTGAATTCAACAACTCGTGTGGTGACATTAAGCTCAACAGGTGCTCCGATATTTCCTTCGCGCTTGACTGTGAAGCCCGCATCATCCAAAGTTGCAAATGTTTCATCGACTGAGCCGTGATAGCAGCGATCAATCACGACGATCTTGTCGCGACCTGTGATCATGCGTGAATAACGGATCACATGGCGGTTAGCATCTGTTGCAGAGACTGTGAATTGCCATAGCGGCAAACCAAAGCGCTGGCGCAGAAGGTCAGAGACAATCGCAGCATTCTCAGATGGCAACATCGCTGTGATGCCCTTATCAATCTGAGCTTTGACTGCTGCAACTGTGGCAGCAGGTGAGTGGCCTGTCATAGAGCCTGTGTCACCAAGACAGAAGTCGATGTAGTCGTGTCCATCGAGATCTGTGAAGTGAGCACCCTTTGCCTCTTTCACAAATACTGGGTGAGCACCTGGCCACTTGGCCATCCAGGACATGGGAACACCTTCGTGCATCACCTTTGATGAAGCTGTAAATGCTGCTGTTGATGCCTTATGGGTATCAAGGAAGCGCTGCTCCTCAATAGCCATTAACTCTGCGATGCGTTCTGGACGAATTACTGTGCTCATGCGGAAACTATATTAAATTTCCCCAGCATCTAGACCCGCCAACACTTCTTGGGCTCTGTGTTTTAATTCATCTAAATCACTTAAGCGCTTTAAACCGTTTACCTGTTGTCCCATGCGGTGATTTTTAGCAAAGGTTTCTTTATGGCGATCTAAAAAGTCCCAGTAGAGAGTTGTGAAAGGGCACGCAGTATCGCCCACACGCAGCTTCGGGTCATAGACGCATCCCTTGCAGTAATTACTCATGCGGGAGATGTAGGCACCCCCTGCCGCATATGGCTTACTCATCATCTGACCACCATCTGCGTGCACACCCATGCCAATCACATTGGGCACCATCACCCAATCTGCTGCATCGATAAATTCTCGTCGCATCCAATCGAGAAACTCTTGAGGATTGGTTCCTGTAATCAAAGCAAGATTACTCAGGAGCATCAGGCGCGGAATGTGGTGAACCCATGAGCGAGCTTGAATATCTTCAACCGTTGACTTCATGCAATTCATTGAAGTCTTACTTGAATCAGTAAAGAGAGGTAGGAGCTTTCTCGTTGCTCCCAACTGATTATTATCACGATAATCCTGACCTAAGAACCAATACATTCCGTTGATGTATTCACGCCATCCAATAATCTGACGGATAAATGCTTCTGCAGATTCAATAGGAACTGTTCCTTTATAGAAGCGCTTGAGAGCGGCGTCCACAACCTCTGCTGGGTGAAGGAGCCCGTTATTGAGATAGGGGCTAATCAGTGAGTGATGCAGCGCCCAACTATCCAGCGCCATTGCATCTTCATAAGGACCAAAACCCTCGAAGTGATGGGTGAGAAAGTATTCAAGTTGAGCAAGGGCGCCTTGGCGAGTGGTGGCCCAAGTCTTGGTGGGCGCCATCGCAAGCTCTGCTGCTACTTCAAGATCAATCTCATCTCGCTCGTGCTCTAAATATGCAGGCCAGGTGTAGTTCTTAGGAGGGGGAAGACGATTGTCTTTATCGTAATTCCACTGCCCTCCAATGGGGGAAGCGCCTTCCATCAGCACATTAAGGCGCACGCGTTGTTTGCGATAGAAATTCTCCATCAGATATGACTTCTGGCTTGCAGCCCACGATGCAAAGAGAGTGCGGGGAGTAAGAAAGAAGTCATTTTCAATAAAGTTCACACCAAACTCGGTGAGAGATTGTGCCAGGCGGTAAGAAGATTGCTCTGCTGCAATAAATGCAATCTCAGGAAATTCACTCTTTATCTCTTGTAATCCAGCAACAGTATTTTTAGATTTGAGATAACGAACTTCAAAACCTTCAGCGCGAAGCACTTCGGCAAAGTGGCGAGCAGATGAGATTAGAAAGAAGAGACGCTCTGGATGCCAGGTATCTCCTGTAATCATCGATTGGCTCTCCACCATCACAATCAGATCGCTATTTACATCTGCGTTCTTTAAAACGCCATAGTGGCGATGAAGATGATCAAAGGGAATATAGAGAGCCCTGGTGAACTTCTTCATAAGTGTGGTTAGAAATCTTCGGAGAGGGATGTGAAGGTGTAGAGAGCTTCGATGTAGTGCTCACCAACCATTCCTAGGTTGGCAGCATCAGGTGGAGCTGTCTGGGGTTCAATACAGATTCCATCGGAGTCTTCTGTATAGACAACCCACCACGGAGCATCTGACTCAATATCAATTCTGCAGACACCGCCATAAACCACAGCAGGTGTTCCCCTGATTTCTGTAAAGGCATCATCCCAAGGCTCTGGTGTGGGGGTGATGATCTCTCCAGTTGGAAGACCATCCACACGCTTTAACATTTTGCCTGGAGTAAATTCAATCTCGGCACTTTCTCCCACACCTAAATCACGAGCAAACCATGGGTGCATTCCCAGCCACACAGGAAGATCGCATCCATTGGCATCGTATTCAAGTGACCAACGAATAGCATCATCGAGCACTTCATAAGTCTGCTCCACCGTTGCACCACCATATGGTTTTGGCAGATGCAGCAATGAACGACCTGGGCCAATCTCTTGCCATGATGAAGTCAGACCAAAACCATGGAGCGCATTGGGAGGATCTAAGAATGTGGGGAGTTGGAACTCGCCCTTTGTAGGAGAGGTAATAAGGCCATCTTTAATACGCCCCGCCCATGGCACCATCGGATACCACCCATAGGTGTGGACCTGTCCACGAAATGGCACAGTAAATTCAAGCTCTCGCCACTTCAGTGATGCAATGCGACCACCTGCATCGAGATCGATCGCAAGTTGAAATTCTGCATCATCAATAAATTGCATGGCATCCAGTCTTTAAAGGTTTTTAAGTTCGTGTTTATAAGGTGGCTGTGCACCTTTGCGTGAACAGGTAATTCCAGCAGCATGTGCGGCTCGTGTGAGAGTAGCAGCAAGGAGATCTCCTGTCAGAGCCATAATTCCATGCTCAACCATCGCCTCAACAACGATAGCTCCCACAGTATCTCCTGCCCCCACAGTATCCACGACATCGACCACAACACCTGGAACTTCCACTACTCCATCGGATGTGAAACCCATCAGACCATCTGAGCCGCGAGTAACAACAACCAGTGCTGCGCCATCTGCCACCCAGCGTTGTGCTACTTCGCTAATGCTCTTATCTGGGAAGAGCCACTTCACATCATCATCTGAAACTTTGATAACAGATGAGATTGCAGCCCACTTCTCCACAGCTGCCTCATAGAGATCGCGATCTCCCATCACAGCTGGGCGGATATTGGGATCAAAGACAATCGGTGCAAACTCAGCCACTTGCAGAGCCCAGTCATAGAGAACATCAGCACCTGGCTGAATGACTGTTACTAAAGTTCCAATGTGTAATACCTGTGGTTGATAACGAGATGGATCTGGTAACCAATCGAGTGAGAAGTCAAATGTTGCAGTCCCATCTATTTCAAATTCATAGGATGCACTGCCATTGCTATCGAGTGAAACAATTGCTAAACAGGTGGGCTTATCGCTTATGTGAGAGAGCTCTAGCTTCACCTCATCGTCGAGTAACTCTTTGCGAGCGCTGACACCGTAGTTATCTGTTGAAATGCCATCGATAAAGAAGACTTCATGACCTAAGCGAGCAAGCGCCTTTGCAGTATTGGCAGGTCCACCGCCCACATGTCCCACGCGCTCACTCGATCCTGGTGCCACAGGAATCAGATCGATTAAGACCTCACCGCAGACCCAGATACTCATGGCGCCATTCTGCCTCACCTGCTCCCTCTCGCGTTAGGCTCTGCCTATGCTCACATTGCCTGAAACCGATCTCGTCGTCCACGAACTCTGCCTGGGAGGCAATGTCTTTGGCTGGGGAGCCGATGAAAAGGGCTCATTTGAGGTCCTAGACGCCTATAAGGGCCACGGTGGCAACTTCATCGACACAGCAGATGTCTATAGCGAGTGGAAGCCTGGAAATCAGGGCGGTGAATCAGAGACCATTATCGGCAAGTGGCTCCAAGGCAAAGATCGCAGCTCCTTTGTGATCGCCTCCAAGGTCTCCCTCTGGAGCAAGCGTCCAGGACTACGCCCTGAGAACATCATCGCTGCCTGCAATGACTCACTTAAGCGACTTCAAACTGATTACATCGATATCTACTACTCCCATAAAGATGATCCAGAAGTTCCTATCGCAGAGACCCTGGGTGCATATCAACAATTAATTAATGAGGGCAAAGTCCGCTACATCGCAGCTTCCCAACACACAGGTGCTCGTCTTCAAGAAGCTCTCGATATTGCGCAGCGTGAAGGACTTCCCTCCTATATCGCACTCCAAGATCGTTACAACCTGATGGATCGCCAGCCATTTGAGAGCGAGCAGGCAGATGTGATTCTTAAGAATCAAATCTCTGCCCTTCCCTTCTATGGCCTTGCGCGAGGATTCCTCTCAGGCAAATACCGCAAGGGAATCAGCGTTGAGTCAGTTCGCGCCGAAGGAGTAGTTGAGTATCAGACAGAGCGTGGATGGAAGGTAGTTGATGCTCTCGTTGATATTGCACAAGCTCATCAATCTTCACCTTCTGCGATTGCACTTGCCTGGCTTCGCTCCAACCCAGCTGTCTCCACACCTATTGCATCAGCTCGCACAGTAGAACAACTCAATGAGATTGTTGAAGTAGTGCACCTCAGTGATATTGAGATCAAAATGCTTGAAAGAGCGAGTGCTTAGGGACGAAAGAAAGAAGTTCCCCAATTTGTGAACATCTGGAGTAATCCAGGTTTTGCATATTCAATAGATTTCTCTGCCACTGTTGCAGCATTATTGTTAATCACAACCACGGCAGCAACAGCAGCCGCTGGGCATGCAATGGGGCAAATTTTGGATCCAAGGTCCCATGCAATACCCACTGAAACAGCCTGATATATATCAACAATTGTGTTGGCTTCTGCCCTGGGAGCTGTGAGAGTGCCTTGAACCAGCAGTACTGCACTTGCTACAGCGAAGATGCGTAATAACCTGCGATTGGCTCTGATTCTATTTGGAAAGGTTATTGAGTTCATTCTTCATCCATTCATCAAATTTGGATGAAGGTAACTTTCTACTTTCAAAAATCCTTTTCAGTAGTCTCTCGCGAGATAAACTTAAAAACTACTTTGCGAAGCAATTTCCTCTGCAAATCTCGGCCCCACACCCCATGCACCACCATCATGGCGATCGATACACCAGGCTGAATACCCAGCTAACTCTGGTTGCCCAAAGAACTTAGCCCCGTCATCTCCTGTGACCATCAGGGCTGTTGCAAGGGCATCTGTGAGCCCACCAGATCGGAA
>CALEZA010000012.1 GCA_937927965.1 uncultured Candidatus Planktophila sp. | reverse complement strand
CACCGCCTTTGCAAGGCGGGGGTTAGGGGTTCGATTCCCCTGGTCTCCACTGAAAAGCCCACCGTATGGTGGGTTTTTTATTATCTAAGCGATTGGAAATATCAATGTCATCAACTGCAACTCTTCACACAACTCTCGGCGATATCGTGATTGAGCTCTTCCCTAACCATGCACCAAAGACTGTTGCCAACTTTGTTGAGCTAGCAACTGGAGCAAAAGAGTGGACTGATCCTCGCTCAGGTAAGAAGTCAACTGAGAAGCTCTACGACGGAACTGTCTTCCACCGTGTTATCAGCGGATTCATGATTCAAGGCGGAGACCCACTTGGCCAGGGCTTTGGTGGCCCAGGATATTCATTTGCAGATGAATTCCATGGTGAACTTCAATTCGATCGTCCATACATCCTTGCAATGGCAAACTCAGGACCAAATACAAATGGTTCACAGTTCTTTATCACTGTTGCGCCAACAACATGGCTTAACCGCAAGCACACCATCTTTGGTGAGGTTAAGGATGCTGCATCACAGGCTGTCGTTGACAAGATTGCGACAACTGCAACTGGAGCTCAAGATAAGCCAGTAACACCAGTAGTCATCAACAGCGTCACAATTGCATAAGTAATATTCCAATGAAGAAGCCACAGAGCGCCGTAATCAGCATTATTACGGTGATCTGTGGCTTCTATCTTTGGGAGCTACTCGACTCAGGGATTATCGGCACATTTGCTCTCTATCGTTGGGATTATTTCGCCCAGACGCATGAGTATTACCGACTCTTCACTGTGGCCCTTGTTCACGATAACTCAAGCTCTCTGCCCTTCCACTTAGCTTTCAATATGATGGCGCTGCATCAACTTGGAACCCCAATTGAGTATCTATTTGGCAAAGCTAAATTCTTAGCAATCTTCTTCTTCTCACTTCTCACAGGATCGATTGCCTCATCACTATTTCTGGGATGGAGCGGTTACACAATCGGAGCATCTGGAGCTGTCTTTGGACTCTTTGGAGCCCTGATTGTTGCTGGAAAATATATTGGAACAGATGCCAAAGGCATCTATGCAATCGTTGCAATCAACTTTGCTCTCGGCTTCACCATTGGTGGAGTTGATTGGCGAGCACACCTAGGTGGCCTTATCGGCGGTGCTGTAATCACAAAGGCACTTCTACTTCGAAAGAGTTAACAGTGCACCAAATAAGACAGCAAGCGGCAACACCCATACATACCAACGCTTAAACCACTTCTTATTGGTATCTCCCAGCCCGCCCTGCGGCGGGATATTCATGGGAGAGAAGTCAGCCACCTACTCCGCCTTCACGCTTCGTAGAAGCACCTGAGCAACATCGAGAACTTCAACATCTGATTGACGAGCTGTCATGCCATCGCCAACCATGATGCGGCAGAATGGACATGCCACTGCAACTTCAGGAGCTCCTGTTGCAATTGCCTCATCAACGCGATTGAGGTTGATGCGAGATCCGAGAGTCTCTTCCATCCACATGCGTCCTCCGCCGCCACCGCAGCAGAATGAGCGCTCTTGATTACGAGGCATCTCTTCAACATCACATCCTGAAGCTTCGAGGAGTTCACGAGGTGGTGCATAGATCTGATTGTGGCGACCGAGATAGCAAGGATCATGGAATGTGATCTTTTGATCTGCCTTATGAGGACTTGCTTTGAGTTTTCCTTCACGAACAAGTGTGTTGAGAAGTTGTGTGTGGTGGAGCATCTCGAGCTCATATCCACTCTGTGCATAGTCACGGCCGATAGTGGTGAAGCAGTGGGGGCAGGTGACAACAACCTTTTTTGTTCCACGATTACCAAAGGTTTCTTTAAAGGTTTCGATATTTTCTGCAGCAAGAATTTGATAAAGGAATTCATTTCCAGAGCGGCGGGCAGGATCTCCTGTGCAGGTCTCGCGCTTTCCTAGAACTGCAAAGTTCACACCTGCCATATGGAGTAGCTCGGCAACTGCCTTGGTGGTCTTCTTTGCACGATCTTCATATGCGCCAGCACAACCGACCCAGAATAAGTACTCCACATCTTCTGGAAGCTCTCCGCTAACAACTCGAACAGGGAAGTCGCACTCTGCAATCCAGCCTTCACGATCTTGCTTATTGGCACCCCATGGGTTTCCAGATTTTTCAAGATTGCGGAATGTGCCACCGAGTTCAGAAGGAAATTCGGATTCAACGAGTACTTGGAAGCGTCGCATATTCACGATGTGATCAACATGCTCAATATCGACAGGGCACTCATTAACGCATGCACCACATGATGTGCAGGACCAGAGAACATCTTGGGAGATGGGCGCACTTGGCCCCACAAGATTTTCTGTCTCTACGACCTTTGCCATTGCGTGATCGCGCATAGCCATAATCAATAGCTTTGGAGAGAGTGGCTTATCTGTATGCCATGCAGGACACTGAGATTGGCAGCGTCCACACTCAGTACAGCTGGTCATATCGAGCAGACCCTTCCACGAGATATCTCCTCGTGTTCCAAGTCCAAAGACATCATCTTCGGCAGGATCTTCAAAGTTCACGGGAGCTCCCTTAGAGAGCATCTCTGGAAGGGCGCCAAGTGCAGGCTTATCTATATTGCGCTTGTAGTAGATATTAAAGAAGGCAAGGAAGCGGTGCCATGCAACACCCATAGTCAGATTCGATGCAATCACAATAAACCAGAGCATTGAGACGAAAATTTTCGCCGCTGCAACAATGACAATTGCGTTTTCTATCGATGCCACTGACCAAGAAGAGAAGAATGTGACTGCAGGCCAGGAGATTGCATAATGCCAGTTCCATTGACTCTCACCAGCTAGTGCTCCTTCAAGTCCGCGAAGTGCAAAGACACAGAAGACAACTGCAAGGATTGTTGCTTCAACATAATATGCGCGAGCGCTATTTGAACCTGCAAAACGAGAAGTTCTTCCCTTGTGCCAGAAGCGTGTTGCTTGGCGAATACCAATTAATGTGACAATACCAATTCCTGTGAGAGCTCCAATTGCTTCGGCAAAGAGTTCATACCCAACAAAGTGTCCGATGATCGGAAGAGCAAAATCTGGATTAATAACTTGACCATATGCTGTGATGAGAGTTCCAAAGAGCGCACCAAATCCCACCATTACAAACCAGTGAGCAATTCCTGTGCCAGTGAAGTTGAGCATCTTGGTGTGACCAAGAACTTCCTTGGCCATATTCTTAAATCTCGCCGATGGATTATGAGAACGCGTTGGATCTGGTTGCTGCTTCTTATAGAGAGAAATTAGCTCTCGCGTGCGAAGAGCAAAGAGCGAGATGGCAACTAGCGTAATCAGATATGAGGCAATAGCGAGTGCGAACATAAACGCTAGGGTAATCGTTAACGGGGGATAAATACCTTCGATGTAAAAGATTTTTCAATCAATATGCGAGCCTCAGAGAGGTTTTTGACCACACCAGCCGAGATAGCTTGCACGGCGATATTTCCGAAGAGTGTGGCCTCCACGGGACCTGTTTTAACGGTAATGCCACAGATATCTGCAGTGAGTTGGTTGAGTAGATCATTCTGTGAGCCACCACCGAGGATGTGAACGAGCTCAATCTCACGCCCAGTGACAGCGGCGATCTCCGCCAAAGTCTTTTTATAGGCGTGGGCTAGGCTCTTAAGGATGCAGATAGCAAACTCTCCATGGGTTGCAGGAGGCGTTAAGCCCCTCTCCAGACAATAAGTGGTGATGCGCTCTGGCATAGCCCCTGGAGGGGCAAAGAGAGGATCATTAGGGTCAATTAGAGTTGAAAAGCCATGAGATTGCTCAGCAAGGGCTAAGAGTTCGGGCATCTGATATTCAACCCCATCGAGTTGCCATGCCCGACGACACTCTTCAAGAATCCACATTCCTGTCACATTCTTAAGGACCCTCACTGTGTTCTCAACACCAAGTTCATTAGTGACATTTGCTGCAAATGCCGATGGGGTAGTCACTGGTGAATCTGTCTCAACTCCAACAAGTGACCAAGTGCCACTAGAGATGTATGCCTCTCTATCTCGATTACTGAATGGCACACCTGCAATTGCAGCAGCTGTGTCATGGGAAGCAGTTGCAACAACATTAATGCCATTGAGACCATCGAAGTTCTTAATAGCACCGAGGAGAGTGCCAGGTTCGTGCAGAGGCCCAAAGAGAGAAGGTTTTATTCCAGCCAGAGCAATTAGCTCGTTATCCCATTGACGAGTAGATGTGTTGAGCAATTGAGTGCTGGATGCATTTGTAACTTCAGTTGATTTGACTCCTGTGAGGAGAAAGTTAATGAGATCAGGCAACATCAAGAAAGTCTCTGCCCGTTCATACTCTGGCAATATTCGTGAAGCATAGAGTTGGTAGATGGTATTAAAAGGCAGGAATTGAATTCCAGTAGTGGAGTAGATGCGCTCGCGACCTAAGGCCTGAACAACATCATGAAAGGCCTTTTCGTTGCGAGGGTCACGATAGGCGTGGATATCGCCTAAAAGTTCGTTATTTGGCCCTATAAAGCTGTAATCAACTGCCCATGAATCTATGCCAAGGCTGATGGGATCGCTCTGTGTAGCGGCTAACTGCAGCCCTGTGATGACTTCTCCGTAGATCTTCTTCCAATCCCACAGTAAAGAGCCATCATCTTCCTTGATTACTTCGTGGAGAAAGCGGTGCACAACATTGAGTGAAATCGAGTCGCTATTGACACTGCCAATAGCGACTCGACCACTCGTTGCCCCGAGATCTACAGCGAGAAAATCAAACATGGGAGTTAGCGCATAAATGCGGCTGCAACGCCTGAGTCGACAGGAATATGAAGGCCAGTGGTGAGCTGCAAATCAGATGCGCAAAGAACAAATACCGCAGCAGCAATATGTTCTGGAAGAACTTCTCGCTTCAAAATCGATCGCTGTGCGTAATACTCTCCCAGCTTCTCTTCATCTACTCCATAAACAGCAGCGCGATTTGCACCCCACCCTGATGAGAAGATTCCAGAGCCACGAACAACACCATCAGGGTTCACTCCATTAACGCGAATCTGGTGAGCACCTAGCTCTGCTGCAAGTAAACGCACCTGATGAGCTTGATCTGCCTTTGTAGCTCCGTATGCGATGTTATTGGGACCAGCAAAGATGGAGTTCTTTGATGAGATATAGACGATATCGCCACCCATCTTCTGAGCAATCATCGCCTTTGCAGATTCGCGTGACATAAGGAATGAACCTCGAGCCATCACATCATGTTGGAGATCCCAATCTGCAACTGTTGTCTCAGTGAGAGGCTTAGAAAGTGATAGTCCCGCATTGTTGACTACAAGATCTACTCCTCCAAAAGCGAGAGAAGATGCATGGACTGTGGCGATTATTGCCTCTTCATCCGTAACATCTACTTTCACAGCTATCGCCTTATCAGCTCCTCCAATTTCGGCTGCAACTGCGCTTGCTGCATCAAGATCGCGATCTGCAACGACAACGCAAGCACCCTCTGAAGCAAGTCGTAGTGAAGTTGCCTTGCCAATGCCTGAGCCACCACCTGTGACGATTGCGATGCGACCAGCCAAAGGCTTTGGTTTCGGCATGCGACGCAGCTTTGCTTCTTCAAGCTCCCAATACTCAATGTTGAACTTCTCGGACTCATCGATTGGCTTATATGTTGAGACGGATTCGGCACCACGCATTACATTGATTGCGTTGATATAAAACTCACCTGCAACACGAGCGGTCTGCTTATCTTTTCCATAGCTAAACATTCCAACACCTGGCACCAAGATGATGAGTGGATCAGCACCTCGCATTGCTGGTGAATCTGCAGTTGCATACTTCTTGTAGTAAGCAGCGTAAGTCTCTCGATATGTCACATGGAGTTCGTGAGCACGAGCAATAACATCTTCCACCGATGCATCTGCAGGAGTATCAAGAACCATAGGTGAAATCTTGGTGCGCAGGAAGTGATCTGGACAAGATGTTCCAAGAGCTGCAAGACGAGTCAATTCAGAGTGCGAGATGAAGTCAAGAACCACATCACTATCGTTGAAGTGCCCGAGCATTGGGTTATCAAGAGATGCGATACCGCGAAGAGCTGGGGCAAGTAGTGCTGCCTTCTCGCGACGGGCTTCAGGAGAAAGTGGTGCCCACTCCTTCACCAGTGTTCCAAATGGATCCTTCTTACCCTTTGCAGCAAGAAACTTCTCAGCCTTCTCAATTGCTTCAATAGAGCGCTTCTCGCACTCTTCAGAACTCTGCGCCCATGTCGTCAAACCATGTCCACCGAGAACTGCGCCTTTAGCTGAAGGATTTTCCTTTGCAATCTTGGCAATATCTAATCCAAGTTGAAAACCTGGACGACGCCAATCAACCCAGAGAATTTCATCCCCGAAACATTCGCGTGTGAGGGCAGGGCCATCTGCAGCGGTAGCAAGTGCGATGATGGAATCTGGATGGAGGTGATCGACATGGTTGACTTCAACGAGACCATGCATCGCTGTGTCGATTGACGGAGCGGCTCCACCGCGGCCAAAGGTGCAGTAATCAAAGAGAGCAACCATCTCATCTTCATGCTCAACACCACGATAAACATTAACAAGAGCACGCATGCGGTCGAGATAGAGAGCTGCAAGTCCTGATTCTTTCAGAGTTCCAAGATCGCCCCCAGAGCCCTTAACATAAAGGACTTCAACGCTCTCCCCTGTGGAGGGGTCGAGAGCCTCACCCTTTGCAGAAGTGTTTCCACCTGCATAGTTGGTAAATTTTGGATTGCTCCCCAGGCGGTTACTTCGTCCCAATAATTCTTCGATTGTCTTCTTACTCATCTACTTAAGCTCCCCAGCCTGCTTGATTACCACCGACACGATCTGCTGCAATCTTGGCGGCATAACCGCTAGCTGCATAAGCCTTCATTGGCTCTGGATCAATTCCCTTATCTTCGCGCCACTCACGCAAGAGTCCACGCACATCTGTATTAAATGCATCCATGAGAACTTCATGAGCTGCAAGAACATCGCCTGAGCGCTGAGCTGCTTTGAGTGCAACCTGATCAACGAGAACTGCCTTTGCAACTGCTTCCTGAACATTCATGATGGAGCGAATTTGTCCTGGAATCTTCGCTTCAATGTTGTGGCATTGATCGAGGACATAGGAAACAGGTGTATCAACAGCAAATCCACCATTGATATTAACCTCATGCATAATACGGAAGAGCTGGAAAGGATCTGCTGCTCCCACAATTAAGTCGTCATCGGCATAGAAGCGAGAATTGAAGTCGAATGCACCCAAGCGCTTAGCGCGTAGTAGTCCTGCAACGATAAATTCGATATTAGTTCCTGGTGCATGGTGACCAGTATCAACAACAACCATCGCTTTTGGGCCAAGTGCCATACAGTGCAGAAGTGAAGTTCCCCAGTCAGGAACATCTGTGTGGTAGAAAGCTGGCTCAAAGAACTTATATTCAAGAAGCATTCGCTGATGATCACCAAGGCGTGTATAGACCTGCGCAAGTGACTCAGCTAAGCGATTTTGACGATCTGCGATGTCATCTTGTCCTGGATAGTTCGTTCCATCAGCAAACCAGAGTTTAAGGTCGCGCACACCGGTCTGATCCATAATGTCGATGCAATCAAGGAGATGCTTTACAGCATTTGCACGCACCTTAGGATCTGGTGCACAGACCGAACCAAGAATGTATTGATCATCTTGGAAGGTATTTGAATTGATAGTGCCGAGCTTTACTCCAAGGCTCTGTGCGTGAGCTCCAAAGTCCTTGTAATCATCGACTTTATCCCAAGGAATATGAAGGGCGACAGTTGGAGCCGCACCTGTGTATTTATGCACTTGAGCAGCATCTGCCACCTTCTCATATGGATCGCGAGGCACTCCCGGTTGTCCGAAGACCTTAAAGCGCGTACCTGAATTTCCATATGCCCAAGAAGGAGTTTCCACTCCCAAACGATTGAGTACTGCCTTGACCTCGTTCTTGTCAGCCATGATGGTTCACCTATCTCTTTCGTTTAGGGTAGATAAAAAATATTTTCGAGTTTTAAGAAACCTTCATCGGGTCGCTTATCTTCTAACTCTTCAAAGAATGGAGCCATAAAGGCTTGCCATTTTTCATTGATCTCTCTTGAAGCCATCCCATCAAGAGCAGCTTGGAGATCTGGTGTCTCAAAGTAACCAATCAAAGTCGCATCGTTGCGATCTAGAAATAGGGAGTAGTTGTGCCATCCGGTCTCTGTGAGAGCAGCGAGCATCTCTGGCCATACATTGGCATGATGCTCGACATACTCATCGAGTCGGTCAGCGCGTAGCTTCAACCTAAAACCAACGCGTTCCATGCAACCCACCTCTAGTTTCTTTGTAGTTTTCTCATATCAACTCATGATCAGTTAATAAGAGTTCCTCTGAGGCTCTGCCCGCTCGCTAGGAACGAGCAGAGCCCCAAAGAACTCCTACAAACTCTTCGCTGATAATTTCTTATCAGCAAGAATTACAGTGTAAGAATTAGTAGATCTTCTTGAATGTTGCGATATTTTCCTTTGTGAAGGTAAATGGATCGCCAAGGTATGTGATTCCTCCAGCTGTGACCTTGTATGTGGTCTTTCCAGCCTTGAACGAAGAACCGACCTTGCCTGTGAAAGTCTTCGCCTTTGCATATCCTGCTGCGTAAACAGCAACATAGCCGAGGTCGATTGGGTTCCAGAGACCAACCTTCTCAACAGTTCCATTCTCAATAAATGGAGCCATCTCTGATGGAAGTCCAAGACCTGTGACCTTTACAGCTGCCTTCTTAGCCTGCTTCTCAGCTG
>CALEZA010000011.1 GCA_937927965.1 uncultured Candidatus Planktophila sp. | reverse complement strand
TGTTGTAAAGAAGACCGAATGCTTCAGCTGTTGATGGAACACCAACCTGCTTGCCGCCGACATTTGCTGCTGCGAGGAGTCCTGGTGAGACAAGCTTTACAAGCTTTGTGCCCTTCCAGTCCAAGACCTTGTCAGCCATGTCAGGAATCTCTTGGAGTGTGTACATGATTGTTGGGGCATTCTTCGCAGCGTACATAGGTGTTACGTTCTGGAGGAATGTGAGCTTACGATCGCCAGGGATTGACTTAAGTGTGTAGCACTTCTGGCTTGCGTTGTACTTCTTAACTGCTGCGAGGAACTGATCCTGAATTTCAGGCTTGATTGTTCCGAGCATTGTTACTGTTGTCTTCTTTGCACATGTTGCTGCTGTTGCTGAAGGTGCAACTGCGACAACCGACAAAGAAAGTGCAGAAGCTAGAGCAAGGGCTCCAAACTTTGTAACTTTCTTCATGAAGTGTTTCCTTTCGAGGGTTTAGCTGGCTCCATGGATCGCCAACTGTGAGAGAACGGTATTGGCGTAAGGCATCTTGAGGGAAGGCAGGCGCAATAACTCTCTTGCAACGCTTTTTTGCAGGATTTTGCAGTTTGAGCCTAGGACTGGTGAGTAACTCTGGCCCCATCCAAGGTGACTAGTGACAAGCTGGTCATTGTTAGGCCAATCTCAGGTGAGAAGAGTTCACAGCTGCCATTGTCAAAGTAGATAGACAGTGTTGCACTCTCTGATGTGATGGGAAGAGAACGCTGAGGTGAATCCTCAATAAACCATGAACGAGTAATAACAACTTCACTAGTTGCACTATCAAATGCGATTGTAAGAAAGTTCTTCTCATCTTTAAATGTCAGAGATGAATCTGCGCCTTGGGTGATGTGTAGTTGAGTTTTCACAACTTCACTTCCTGGATCTAGTGGAGTTGATATCAAAGAGATTTCTCCATCTAACTTTCTGAGTGTGATCTCTCGTGGAAGAGTCATTGAGCTTCGCCATAACTGCGTCGGATATTTATCTGCATATATCCAGTTACTCATCCATCCTAAGAAGATTCTCTTTCCCTCTGGATGGTTATTAAAAGTGACACCTGCATAGTTATCGCGGCCATGATCGATCCAACGAGTATTGGTGGAATCAGGGGTAAAGGTTTTCCCATCCCAGTGACCAATAAAGTATTGAGTCCCAGATCCTCCTGAGTATCCACCAGGATTGAGTGAGACAAGAAGTACCCACTTCGTCACTCCATCAATTTCTAATGGAAATAAATCAGGACATTCCCAGCAACCACCAGTAGCACCAAGTGGACCGAAATCACTGAGATGTTCCCAGCTCTTTAAATCTGATGATCTAAAGAATGAAATCTTAAAATCTTGTGGTTTAGCAACAGTCATTAACCAAGTATTGGTGGCCTCTTCGTATGTAACTTTAGGATCTCTAAAATCTTTCATTCCTAAATCAAGGACAGGGTTATCTGCATACTTTGTCCAAGTAACGCCCTCATCGAGTGAGTAAGCAATGTGTTGTGATTGGTGACTTCCATCGTGGTTGTGTGCTGTGTAGATAGCGACCATAGGTGGGTTTTCTAATGAACCAAATCCACTGCTATTTTTAAGGTCAATTACTGCGCTTCCACTAAAGATTCCGTAGGTTTCATCACAGCCGATAGCTACAGGTAGATGCTCCCAGTGAAGTAAATCGCTACTGACTGCATGTCCCCATGACATATTGCCCCAGAGGTTTCCTTGGGGATTATGTTGGAAGAAAAGGTGGTACTTGCCTTTGTAGTAGAGAAGGCCGTTGGGATCATTCATCCAATTGCGGTGAGGGGTGAAATGCACGCGTGGGCGGAAAGTTTCGCCGAATAAACTCTCAGACAGGTGCGATTGCATGGCGCGTACCTTATCCTCTTCATATGAATATTGCTGCAAATCTCTTTGACGCCCATTCAATTGTCGGCGACTTAGGACTAGTCGGTGTGCTTGCAATCATCTTTGCAGAATCAGGAATCTTGATTGGACTCGCATTTCCTGGAGACTCACTCCTCTTTATTGCAGGAGTAGCAGCATCTTCTGCAGGAGCATCGATATTAGGTGGGGCATCTCTAGATCCTGTTGCACTCTTTATTGGAGCTCCTCTAGCTGCCATTGTGGGAGCGCAGTTTGGCCACTTCTTAGGTGCTCGATATGGACGCAAATTCTTTGAACGACCTGATGGTCGATTCTTCACACAGGAGCGTGTGGCTCAAACAGAGAAGTGGCTTAATAAATACGGTGTGGGTAAAGCTGTGATTCTTGCTCGCTTTATCCCTTTTGTTCGCACACTTCTTAATCCAATGGTGGGAATTATTGGATATCCAGCTAAGAAGTTCTTCCTCTGGAATGTGGTGGGCGGAATTATCTGGACCCAATCTGTTATAGGTCTTGGTTATATCTTGGGTGAGCGCATTAGCGGATCCATCGATAAGTATTTGCTGCCTATTATTGGATTGATTGTGGCAATTAGCCTTGCACCAGTTGCCCTTGAAGTTCTCAAGGAGTGGCGTACAAAGAGAGATTTAAGTTAGAGACCTAAATCTGCAAGTGAGTAGGCTGCGTAATACTTATAGCCTGCAGCCTCAATAGCCTCTTTTGCACCACGCTCAACAATCACAGCTACTCCAACAACAATTGCACCCGATTCTTTAAGGGCTTCAACTGCTGTCAATACTGAGCCGCCGGTGGTGGAAGTATCTTCAACTGCAAGGACGCGCTTTCCAGCAACATCTGGACCTTCGATGCGACGCTGAAGACCATGTGCCTTTCCTTCTTTGCGAACTACAAAAGAATCAAGTGAGCGTCCATTGCGTGATGCAACATGCATCATCGCTGTTGCAACTGGATCTGCACCAAGTGTGAGGCCACCTACTGCATCAAACTCAAGATCTTTGGTGAGATCGAGCATTACTTCACCCACAAGAGGTGCTGCAACATGATCGAGTGTGATGCGGCGGAGATCAACATAGTAATCAGCCTCTTTACCTGAGGAGAGAATTACCTTGCCGTGAACTACAGCCTTCTTGATGATTTCGCTCTTAAGAGCTTCGCGTGAACTCATAGCAGCACCTTATCTCTCTTTATCCTCGTCATAGACAATGACTGGGGCTTTTCTCTTTGGGGGAAGTGATTTTGGTGGGTTCTGCTCAAGGAGTGCATCCACCTCAATTCGTAGTTGCGCCACTTCTAGCGCCATATTCGCCATTGCTGTCTCAAGTTCAATAATTCTCTTAATACCCGCGTGATTGATTCCTTCACCCACAAGGCGCTGGACCATGCGAAGAGATGCAATATCGCGCAGTGAATATCTGCGATTGCGACCTGTTGTGCGAGATGGGGAAACTAAACCAAGACGATCATATTGACGAAGAGTTTGTGGGTGAAGACCTGAGAGCTCGGCTGCAACAGAGATGACATAGAGCCCTGCATCATCATCGAGCTCTTGTTGCTTCTTCTCTTCACTCATGACTTCGCCTTTGTGACAAATTCACTTCTCACATCATGTTCTGCTGTGAGCTCTGCAAACTTCTTTAAAGTCTCTAACGCTTCACCTTCAACTCTGCGTGGCACTTGCACATCAATACTTACTAGGAGATCTCCAGTGGTGTGACCTTTGGTGATTCCTCTGCCCTTCACACGAAGTACGCGTCCTGTGGGCGTTCCAGGAGCTAATCTCACAGTTACATCATCGCCTGCAAGAGTAGGGACTTTAATATCTGCACCTAGTGTTGCCTCAGCAAATGTCACTGGAAGTGTGAGAAGAAGATTCTCACCTTTGCGAGAGAAGATTGGGTGAGGTTTTACAGTAAGCAAGATAAAGAGATCTCCAGGGCCTGCCTCTCCTGGTGCTCCCTTTCCTTTCACACGAATCTTTGCTCCATCATTAACGCCTGCAGGAATGCGTGCTGTGATGTTCTGTGGATTTTTTCCATCGAGTGAGAGTTTGAGATCAAGCGTTGTTCCATAGATTGATTCTTTAAAGGAGATAGTTGATTCTGTTTGAAGATCTTGTCCCTTGCGTGGACCGCGACGCATACCTGCGCCCCCAAATAGATTGGCAAAGATATCTTGTGGGTTTCCACCACCGAAGATATCTCCGAAATCTCCACCTTGGAATCCGCCACCACCCATCGGTGATCTAAAACCACCGCGTTCAAAGAGTGAACGAGCTTCATCATATTCAGCACGCTTCTTTGGATCTGACAAGATGTCATACGCTTCAGAGACAGCTTTAAATTTCTCTTCTAAAGCAGCATCGCCCTGAGTCTTATCAGGGTGGAGATCGCGTGCCAATGAGCGGTACTTCTTTTTAATTTCATCAGCAGGTGCCTTCTTATCAACACCTAAGACTGCATAGAAGTCCTTCTCATAGAGATCTTTAGCTGCCATGTGGAATTACTCCGGATCGGTAACCAGAACTCGAGCATGTCGCAAGATGCGATCTTTATGCTTAAAACCTGGTTGAAGAATCTTTGTCGCTGTTGGTGCTGTGACATCGGCAGATGTCTCATGCATCAACGCATCATGGATCTGTGGATCAAAGAGCTCACCATCGACTCCATACTTTTCAAGTCCAAAGCGTGAGGTGATAGCTGTGATCTGATCGGCCACAGATTTAAATCCGCCTGTGAGCTCGCCATGGTTTGCAGCGCTATCAATGGAATCGAGCACATCTAATAGCTCTGTGAGGACCTTTCCCACACCTAAATCAACGAGGGTGAGGCGCTCCTGCTCTGCCTTCTTCTTATAGTTAATAAAAGAAGCTCGCTCTTGTTGAAGGGCTGTGGTGAGTTCGGCAACCGGGTCAGTCTCCTGACCCGGCGCCTCAACTACCTCAGTGAGTTCTTCGACAACAGGTGTTGTTGTCTCTTCACTCATTAGTTATTTCCTTCTTCAACAACTTCAGCATCTTCAACACCATCTTCTGAAGCGTTAGCTCCTTCTGCTTGTGCTGATGCGCTTGCATAGAGAGCACCACCAAGTGCTTGTGAAAGTGTCGAGACCTTCTCTGTTGCGCTCTTGATCATCTCAAAGTTAGCGCCGCCGAGAGCAGTCTTGAGTTCTCCAAGTGCTGCATCGAGATCCTTCTTCTGGCTCTCAAGCTCACCTGTGAACTTATCTTCATTATCTTTCACAAACTTCTCTGTCTGATAGAGAAGTGAGTCACCAGTGTTACGAATCTCCGCCTCTTCACGACGCTGCTTATCTTCGTTTGCGTGTGCTTCAGCATCTGCCATCATGCGATCGATCTCATCCTTAGAGAGAGCTGATCCACCTGTGATGGTCATTCCCTGCTCTTTACCTGTTGCAAGATCTTTCGCTGAGACATGAACGATTCCGTTAGCATCGATATCGAATGTGACTTCAATCTGTGGGATGCCGCGTGGAGCTGGCGCAATACCTGTGAGCTCAAACATTCCGAGCTTCTTGTTATATGCAGCCATCTCGCGCTCACCCTGATATGCCTGGATCTGCACAGCTGGCTGATTGTCATCTGCAGTTGTGAAGATTTCAGAACGCTTTGTTGGGATTGTTGTGTTGCGCTCAATGAGCTTTGTCATTACTCCACCCTTAGTTTCAATACCAAGTGAGAGAGGTGTGACATCGAGAAGGAGAACATCCTTGACTTCACCCTTGAGAACACCTGCTTGAAGTGATGCTCCAACAGCTACAACTTCATCAGGATTTACGCCTTTATTTGGCTCTTTTCCGCCTGTGAGTTCACGGACGAGATCCACGACAGCTGGCATACGAGTAGATCCACCAACGAGAACTACTGACTCGATTGCGCTGATAGAAATTCCTGCATCTTTAAGGACTGCTTGGAATGGCTTCTTGCAACGATCAAGGAGATCTGCTGTGAGAGCTTGGAATTGTGCTCGTGTGATTGTCTCATCGAGGAAGAGTGGGTTCTTCTCCGCATCAACTGTGATGTATGGAAGGTTGATAGTTGCAGATTGTGAAGATGAAAGTTCAATCTTCGCCTTCTCTGCAGCTTCACGGATGCGCTGCATCGCCATCTTATCTTTTGTGAGATCGATGCCATTTGCAGAACCGAATGTCTTCACAAGGTGATCAACAAGTGCTTGATCCCAATCATCTCCACCAAGGTGGTTATCACCTGATGTCGCCTTTACTTCAACAACACCATCGCCGATTTCAAGAAGTGAAACATCGAATGTTCCACCACCAAGGTCGAAGACGAGAATTGTCTGCTCTTTATCTGCCTTATCAAGACCATATGCAAGTGCTGCAGCTGTTGGCTCGTTGATGATACGGAGAACATTTAGTCCTGCGATCTCACCAGCTTCCTTAGTTGCTTGACGCTCTGCATCAGAGAAATATGCAGGCACCGTGATCACAGCATCTGTGACTGTGTCACCAAGATATGCCTCAGCATCGCGCTTGAGCTTCTGGAGAACACGAGCAGAGATTTCTTGTGCTGTGTATGCCTTGCCATCAATATCCATTGTCCAGTTGGTACCCATGTGGCGTTTTACTGAACGGATTGTTCGCTCCACATTGGTTACTGATTGACGCTTAGCAACTTCACCGACGAGAACTTCGCCATTCTTTGCAAATGCAACGATCGATGGGGTTGTGCGAGCGCCTTCTGCGTTAGCAATAACTGTTGGTTCTCCACCTTCAAGAACTGATACGCAGCTATTTGTTGTTCCGAGGTCGATGCCGACTGCTCTAGCCATTTCATTACTCCTTCTACCTTGATAGAGATTTCTCTCGTCTCCCGAGCCGATCTGGGGTCGGGGCTTGCGGGAAGACCTGAGTCGATTCTAGCCAAAGGGTTGAGTCGATGCGACTCAGGTTTCTTGATACTTATAACTGGGAGGGAGGGCTCTTTATTCCCGCAGCTTTAGCCGTAGGTGTCGCGGGGGCCTCGCCCGTTGGAGATTGAGCGGAGCCCACGCTTCCATGAAGGAGCTTGAGGGCCGATAAAGCTTAAAGATTCCACGAGAGCACCTGGTGCTGACGCTCGGATGGTCTGCAAGATCTCAAATTGAGCGATATTGAGTTGGGTCGCCCATGCGGTGGAGGAGCATTGGATAAGGAGCTTTCCATCGAGCAGTGAGATTGGTTCGGCATGTTGGGCGACCTCTGCCCCGACGATCGATGGCCAGGTGGCGAAGAGGTTTCCTTCAGCAAGGCCTGAATCCCACTCGCGGTCTTTCACAAGATCTCCCAAGATGTCGCTGACGAGTGTGGGATCTCCTGGGGTCTGTCCTCTCTCAGGACGGGGGCGTGACTTCTTAATAAATCCAGTTTTATAGGTGCGGAAGAGATCGAGGGCGAGATCGCGCTTTGCCATCACTACCCCTTTCTCACTTCTCCTGGGCTCACAAAGAACTTTGCAGATAGTAGTTCAGCAGGGAGATCGCTTTCAACAGCGGTGGTGATGATTGTCTGTTCAGCAAGAGTGGTCACAGCAGCTAACTGTTGGCGGCGAGGAGTATCAAGCTCAGCGAAGATGTCATCCAAGATAAGAACTGGGTCTGCGCCTTCACTTTTGAGAAGTGTGTAGCTACCAATTCGTAGTGCGATAGCCATCGACCATGACTCTCCATGGCTTGCATATCCTTTTGCGGGAAATTCTCCTAAGTGAAGATGGAGATCATCTCTATGAGGGCCAATTAACGATGCGCCTCTATCCATCTCTTGTTTAGCTACTTCAATAGCGCGAGCTTTAAGAAGCTCCGCGTTCTCTGCAACATCGGCTGTGAGTCCCTCGGTTGATGATTTATAGGAGATAGATGCTGCCTTAACTTCATTAAGGTTCTTATAGTGCTCACTCACATGAGGCCCTAAATCATCTACCAATTTCACACGCTCTGCCGATAACTCCGCTCCAAAACGGATGAGTTGTTCTGTCCATGGCTCGAGTGCACTCTGTGGTGCTCGTGTTTTGAGAAGTGTGTTGCGTTGTCTAACAACTCGATCATAGTCTGCAATTACACCAGCAAGCCGTGGTGTTTGAGTAATAAGAAGCTTGTCGAGAAAGTTTCTTCTATCGGTGGGTTCGCCTCTTACGAGATCTAAATCCTCTGGTGAGAAGTAAACGATTTGGAGGGCTCCTAAAATTTCTCGTTGTGATTTCACAGCGTTTCCATTGAGGCGAGCTCTATTTGCTTTATGTGCATTAATTTCAAGATCTACTTGGAGTGTGCGCTGATCGCGTTCAATCTCAGCTCGGATAATTGCCTGCTCGCTACTTCCTGCAAGTAGTGGTTGGTTGGTGGAGACGCGGTGAGATGAGAGGTAGGCGAGATAAATCAAACTCTCTGCGATATTTGTTTTGCCTGAACCGTTATTGCCAATAAAGGTGGTGAGTCCTGGGGAGAACTCAAGCTCGAGATTTTCATAGGAGCGAAAGTTGGTGAGCGCAAGGCGTGTAACGCGCATAAGAAGTTATCTTCTTATGATGCGTAACGCATAGGCATTAAGAGGTACTTATAGCTATCGATTGATGGGCTATTAGGCTCTGCACGACCTGTGAGGATCGCTGGTTTATTCGATCCTGTAAACGAGATTTGAACAAATGGTGTTCCCACTGCTTGGAGCCCATCTGCTAAGAATGTTGGGTTGAAGGCGATTGAAATTGGCTCACCGTTTAAGAGAACTGGGATTGTTTCAGTTGCTTGAGCTTCTTCACCGGTTCCTGCCTCTAGTGAGACGCCACCATCGCTAAATTCAAGACGCAGTGGAATTGTTTTATCTGCAACGAGTGCGACGCGACGAACTGAATCTAGGAATGGTGCTACTTCAATCACTGCTGTTGTTGATGCTTCAGTTGGTAGAAGGTGGCGATATGGAGGGAAGTTTCCATCGAGCATACGAGATGTCATCGACTTGCCTTCTCCTGCAAAACCTGCGAGGCGATCAGAACTCGTAGCTGGTGCAAATGAGAGTGAAACACTCTTTGAACCTGTGAGAGATTTTGCAGCATCTGCAATAGTGCGAGCGCGCATCAACGCAGTTGTTGAAACACCAGGTGTTGCTGGATCCCAAGTAAATTCACGAACAGCTAAACGGTAACGGTCAGTTGCTGCGAGTGTGACTTTATCTTCTTCAATCTCAACATGAACGCCTGTGAGTGTGGGTAGTGAATCATCGCGACCTGCTGCAATTGCAACTTGTCCCACAGCTGTTGCAAAGAGGTCAGATGCAATCACTCCTGTGCGCTCTGGAAGCTCTGGAAGATTTGGATATTCAGAGATGGAAAGAGTGGGAAGAGTAAATTTTGCTGAACCGGAAGTAACTAACACTCGTGATCCATCGAGAGCGATAGTGATTGGTTTATTCGGAAGTGAGCGAGAGATCTCAGCGAGAAGTTTTCCTGGAACTAAAACCTCACCTTTTTCAAAGATATCTGCTGTGAAAGCTGACTTACTTGAAGTCTCTAAATCTGAGGCAGAGAGGATTACTTGATCTCCCGTGGCATCAATTTTGATTCCAAGAAGCTCTGTCTTAATAGGGCGTGTTGATAGTGAGCGGGAGACCCAGTTAACTCCCTCAGTTAATGCATGTTGATCTACTGTAAATTTCACGCCGAAGCCCTCGTTCCCATCGTGTACTCAACCTATGAGCAATTCTATGGTTGGAGTTTGGCATAGATTGGTGACAGAAGAGAATGGCGATTATTTGAACAGTAACCCGAAAAGTAAGGTGTGAGTTCGCTTGGGGAAGGAAGATCTAGATATATAAGTAGTAGTAGTAACTGCACCCAATCTCTGTGGAGAAGGGGTAAAAGTGCCCGTCACCGCCTATAAATTATCCTTTACGCTTGTGGATAAGTGGATAGAAGCTGTGGATGAAACGTGTATAAAGACGGTCTACTTTTTAGATCTTAAAGCTAAATCCCCCAAACCCACCTATAAATAAGCGTAATATCCGCAGAAATAGCTCCTTATCCACAGTTATCCACATTTTGTCCACATCTGGGGGTAAAGTGGGTAAAACGGACATCTATAAAGTGGACATCCCGGCTTTAAGGTAGAGAGTTACAGGCTAAAAAGAGCTCTGCTGTTTGAGCTTCATCGTGATCTCAGTGACTGAGTTGAAGTGAGCTCGTCGCTGGTTCATTAACTCACGGATCTTACGGTCGGCATGCATCACCGTGGTGTGGTCACGCCCACCAAAGGTCTGGCCAATCTTAGGCAGGGATAAATCGGTGAGTTCGCGGCAGAGATACATAGCGATCTGGCGGGCATCAACCAATGCGCGAGAGCGAGAGGTGCCACAGAGATCTTCCAAGGTGAGTCCAAAGTGGGCTGCCGTCTGAGCCATGATCGCCTCTGCTGTGATCTGAGAGTTATTCTCATTAGGCATCAAGTCACGAAGAACAATCTCAGCTAGCCCCATATCCACCACCTGGCGGTTAAGGCTTGCAAAAGCTGTCACACGAATAAGAGCACCTTCAAGCTCACGAATATTGGTGGTGATCTTACTTGCGATAAATTCAAGAACATCATCAGGGGCGTTAAGGCGATTCTGTGCTGCCTTCTTACGCAAGATCGCAATACGAGTTTCAAGCTCCGGTGGTTGAACATCGATAGGAAGTCCCATAGCAAATCGAGAGCGGAGCCGATCTTCAAGAGTGGTCAGTTTGCTTGGCGGGCGATCAGATGAAATAACAATCTGCTTCTTTGCATTATGCAATGTATTAAAGGTGTGGAAGAACTCTTCTTGTGTGCGCTCTTTATTTTCCAAGAATTGAATATCGTCAATCAAAAGAATATCGAGATCGCGGTAGCGGCGTTGAAAAGATGTTGCTTTATCATCACGAATAGAGTTAATAAAGTCATTGGTAAATTCTTCAGAAGACACATACCGGACGCGGATATTTGGAAATAATTCTCGAGAGAAGGCACCAATTGCATGAAGTAAATGTGTCTTACCCAAACCAGATGCACCATAGATAAAGAGCGGGTTATATGCCTTTGCTGGTTCTTCAGCGACAGCTAAAGCTGCAGCTCGTGCAAAACGATTTGACTCACCAGCAACAAATGTTTCAAATGTGTAGCGTTCATTCAGTTGTGAAGATGAATCACTATTAGATGTGATCAAAGTAGGTGCAGAAATTGGTGAAGATGGACGAGGTGCCTGCGCCTCAACAGGTGTCTCTGGAATATCAGCGAGCTCAATACTTTCATCGACCATCACTGCGATATTTGCAGGCCCACCCAGCTCACGCGTGAGCACCTCATTTATTGTGGGGCGAAGACGAGATTCAAGAACTTCCTTTGCGAAGGTATTAGGAGCTGCCACAAGAAGGCTTGTTGGACCACCATCGTTATTAGGAAGAAGACCCAATGGTTTAGTCATCACTAAAAAGGCGCGATGTTGAGGTTCTCCTGCAGAGATATCCAGGACTATCCGATCCCAGAGCGAGGAGAGTTCTGTGGCGCTAAGCGTCATTTTCTCCCCCAAATCCTTGGATTCGTTATCCACAAAGTTATCCACAGGGTGTGGTCTAAAGTAGGGGTTTAGCCTTACAAATCAACCAATTTCGACGGATACCTGTGGAGAACCCGCAAAGTAGACCCTTTCCGCCAAATAAGCAAGTAGTTATCCACAATATAGAGCCCCCAAAGCTCTATATCACGAGTTTGACTCCCCGCTATCCACACCCTTACCGTTACCTCCTTGCTTCCCCCGTATTTCTGACCTGATCGGCGAGCCCACCAGCCCGCCACTATTACCTCTGGAGTTCTCATGACAAAGCGCACCTACCAACCAAACTCACGCCGTCGCGCCAAGAAGCATGGCTTCCGCGCTCGCATGGCTACTCGTGCAGGTCGTGCAGTTCTCGCTGCTCGTCGCGCAAAGGGTCGCTCACGCCTCTCAGCGTAAGCTCACACTAGTTAATAGGTCGAGCAGAGATAGCCTCTCGTGCTGCCCACACGCGCACGCTTAACTTCACCCTCTGATTTCGCTAAGGCAACAAAGAGCGGATCGAGAGTTGCTACACAGAACTTTGTCGGATACCTCTACATCCAACCTGCAACAACTGATGTCGCAAAGGCTGGACTCATTATTGGAAAGAGCGTCGGGGGATCTGTGCAGCGCCACCGCCTCTCTCGCCAACTGCGACATCTCATTGCTCCACTTCTTCCCAACTTCCCAGAAGGATCACTGCTTGTGATCCGAGCACTGAATAACCAGAGTGAGAATCTCTCAGAAGAGATTTCATATCTCACCTCATCACTTTTGAAAAAGGTAGCCTCACGAAAGGCAGGTGTGTAATGAAAAAGATTACATCTGCCCTCATTGCGCTCTATCAGAAATTTTCAGCAACACGAGAGCCGCGCTGTAAGTATTACCCATCATGTTCTAACTATGCGATCACAGCAATCAATCGTTATGGGCTTAAAGGAGTTGTGATGGCGCTCTGGCGTTTAGTGCGATGCAACCCTTGGTCTCACGGCGGTGTTGATTATGTAGATGCCGATATCGATAGCGCAGATGCAAAGAATAAGTTAAATAACCAGCGAAATACACAGGTTTCCAGCGTCAAAGAAATGGAAGGGGTCCGCTAATGGGCTTTATCTTAGATCCACTATATAACCTGGTCTCAGGAATCATGATTGCAATTCATAAATTG
This sequence comes from uncultured Candidatus Planktophila sp., assembly GCA_937927965.1. Taxonomy (GTDB): domain Bacteria; phylum Actinomycetota; class Actinomycetes; order Nanopelagicales; family Nanopelagicaceae; genus Planktophila. The sequence goes on along the minus strand of CALEZA010000011.1, from coordinate 8,075 downwards.
CTCTCACCAATTTTCGGACCAAACTCAGGTGTGACATGGACACTCTCCATCATGGGACTTGTAGTTCTCATCCGCATTATCTTGATTCCACTCTTTGTAAAGCAGATCAAGAGCCAACGCGCTATGACAGCTTTGCAACCACAGATGAAAGCGATTCAAAACAAATATAAAGATGATCGCCAGAAACAATCAGAAGAGATGATGAAGCTCTATAAAGAGCATAAGACAAATCCACTTGCATCATGTTTTCCAATTATTGCTCAAGCACCAGTGATGTTTGCACTCTTCACAGTGCTCAATGGAATTGCATCCAATAAATCTCACGGATTTATGAAAGGTGATTACCTCACCTCAGCTGCACAAGCGAAATTCTTTGGTTCACCAATCTCTGAATCTTTCCTTGGATCAGATCAGATGACTGTAAAGATTGTGACAGTTGCACTGATCGCTTTAATGTCTGCAACTACCTTCACAACCCAGAAGCAGTTGATGACTAAGGGAATGCCAAAGATGGATTCCAGCAACAATATGATGTTGCAGCAACAAAAAATTATGTTGTATGTATTTCCAGTTATCTTTGCAATCTCAGGTGTGAACTTTCCTGTTGGAGTTTTGATTTACTGGTCAACAACAAATATCTGGACATGGGGCCAGCAGTACTATGTGATTAAGCGAAACCCCACACCAGGATCTCCTGCCTATGAAGAGCTCCAGCGCAAGCGTGCCCACAAGTCGAGAATCGACTCAAAGGAGATCTCACCTGAGACCCCATTTGAGGCTCCAGAAACCCCTAAATTTGAAGGCCAGCGTAAGCAGCCTAAGAAGAATAAAAAGAAGAAGAAGTAATACGGACATTTACTATCAAATAGGTATATAAACGCATAATTCACCCTACTAATGGAGAGAAAATGAGCGAGACTGTAGAAGCAACAGAGGCTATTGAGCCAAAGAAGGCCCCTAAGAGCGCGGCCAAGCTAGAGGAAGAGGGCGATATCGCCGCTGACTACCTAGAGGCGCTCCTTGATATCGCAGATCTCGATGGCGATATCGATATCGATGTTGAAAATGGTCGTGCATCCCTGGCTATCGTTGGAGGAAAGCTCAACCACCTCGTGGGAAAGAATGGAGAGGTTCTCGATGCCCTCCAAGAGCTCACACGCCTAGCTGTTCAGACAGCATCCGGAGATCGCAGCCGCCTTATGCTCGATATTGAGAACTTCCGTGCCGACCGCCGCAAGGAGCTCACAGCCCTTGCAAAGAAGCTTGGCGAAGAGGCAAAGTCCAAGGGTGAGCAGATCAAACTTGAGCCAATGAACGCCTTTGAGCGCAAGATTATCCACGACACAATCCAGGATATGGGTCTGACCTCAGAGTCTGAGGGCGAAGATCCACGCCGTTTTGTCGTTATCTTCCCTTCCTAAAGGCTCTGGTTTCACGTGGAACAAGAGCTCGACACCCTTATAGCTCGCTACTTTCCTGAGCGTGGGGATGAGGTTCGAGCCTATGCCGAGTTCCTCAAAGGGGCAGGTATTGAGCGTGGGCTGATTGGCCCTCGTGAAGGGGAGAGGATCTGGGATCGTCATATCTTTAACTCCCTCTTTGTCACAGAGCTCTTACCTCAAGGTGCCTCCCTCTTTGATATCGGTTCAGGGGCAGGTCTACCTGGAATTGTGATCGCTCTGGCTCGTCCAGATTTGAAAGTGACCCTTATTGAGCCTCTGGAGAGGCGTGTGGAGTTCCTTAAAGAGGCAACAGCAGGCACTGATATCCAGGTTATTCGTGGCCGAGCCCAGGATGTGAAGAAATCAGCTGACTTTATTACCGCACGAGCTGTTGCACCCTTAGATAAATTAAAGAAGATGTGCTGGCATATGCTCAAAATGAATGGCTCCCTCCTTGCCATGAAGGGTGAATCTGCCTCAAAGGAGATGGAAGGGGTCCTCCATGCGAGCCTGCATGAGATCACCCTTGAAGGAATTGGCATGGGACGCATCGTTGAGGTGAAGAAGCTCCCGAAATAGGTGGTTGAATACTGCCGTGGATGATTCACGTGAAACAAGCGCAAAGGTAATAGGCGTGCGCCGCCTTAAAGAGGCGATGGCTAAGCCTGCCTCTACCCGCATCATCACTGTGGCCAACCAGAAGGGTGGGGTGGGAAAGACCACCTCCACAGTCAATATCGCAGCAGCCCTGGCTATGGGTGGCCTTAGAGTCTTGGTCATCGACCTCGATCCTCAAGGAAATGCCTCCACAGCCCTAGGTGTGGAGCATCGCACCAGCGCAGGTATCTATGAGGTCCTTATGGGCACATCTGAGATTACAACTGTTATTCAAAAGGTTGCAGGTTTTCCAGAGCTCGACTGCATTCCATCTAATACATCACTAGCTAATGCAGAGATCAATCTCGTCTCAATGGTTGCAAGAGAGCTTCAATTAAAAGAAGCAATTGATCAAATCAGCGTTAATTACGATTACATTTTTATTGATTGCCCTCCATCTCTTGGACTTCTAACCATCAATGCATTTGCTGCATCGAAAGAGTTAGCAATTCCAATTCAAACTGAGTACTACGCACTCGAAGGTCTCTCACAATTACTTGAGACATATGCACTTGTGAAGAAGCGACTCAATCCAACATTGAATCTTTCAACAATTATTCTCACCATGTTTGATTCACGCACACGACTTTCCAATGATGTTGCTGCAAATGTGAGATCACACTTTCCTAATGAACTTATTGATATTCCAATTCCACGCGCTGTTCGAGTCTCTGAAGCTCCTTCATATAACCAAACAGTGATGACATATGACCCACTCTCCCCAGGTGCTATTGCATATATGCAGGTCGCTCGAGAGATTGCAGAACGCGGCAAAGCAAAAGATGAAGTTGTTTTTGACTCTAATGTTGTGAGTATTAATTACAAAGATCAGATGAAGGATGGAATTGCATAATGGCAACAAAGCGCGGTGGTCTTGGAATTAATCTCGATTCACTTATTCCAACATCTCTGACTGTTGAGGGAACAGAAGTTGCAACACAAAACGAAATTCCTCTTTCACAAATTTCTCCTAACCCTCGTCAACCACGAACAGTCTTTGATGAAGAAGCACTCAACGAGTTAATTGCATCAATTAAATTATTTGGAATTCTTCAACCACCAGTTGTTCGCAAAGTTGCAGATGATAAATATGAATTGGTGATGGGTGAGCGTCGATTCCGCGCCGCTAAAGCTGCAGGGTTGAAATCCATTCCTGTCATTATTCGCCAAACACCTGATAATGAACTACTTCGTGAAGCGCTCATTGAAAATATTCATCGCAGCCAACTCAATCCTCTCGAAGAGGGCGCTGCATATCTTCAACTCCTCACCGACTTTGGATGCACCCACGATGAACTTGCAACAAAGTTAGGGCGATCACGACCACAGATTTCTAACACTATTCGCCTCCTAAACCTTCCAGAGTCAGTGCAGAGAAAGGTCGCTGCAGGAATTCTCTCTGCAGGACATGCTCGCGCACTCCTTGGTCTTACCGACGCAACAGAGATTGAGAAGTTAGCTTCTCGCATTGTCGGTGAAGGTTTAAGTGTGAGAGCAACAGAAGAGATCATCGCCACCCACAAACCATCAACAGGTAAGGCTAAGAAGCCATCTTCTAAGGGAGTATCTGGTGCAGGACTTGCTGCAGCAGAGCTTCTAGGAGATTACCTGGACACACGAGTCTCAGTGGAGATGGGTAAAGGCAAAGGCAAGATCACCATTGAGTTTGCAGGAACAGAAGATCTTCAACGCATTGTTGATTTGATTGAAAAAGCGTAATTACAAGAATTAATTCAGCGCAGTCCCGCGGCGCTTCATCTCCTGCTTAACCACACCACCGAGAGCCTTCACACCTTCACGGATGCGCTCTGGAGTTGGGTGGCAGTAGGAAAGACGCATAGACCATGAACCAAAGCCATCTGCATAGAAGGCATTTCCTGGAACATAGGCAACCTTGGCAACAATTGCCTTAGGCATCAAAGCTTTTGTGTCGATCTCAGGTGGGAGATTGACCCACACATAGAAACCGCCACCAGGTTTGGTCCACTTCGCCTCTTCAGGAAAGTACTGCTCAAGTGATTCCAACATTGCATCGCGACGGACCTTATAGAGCTCACAGAAGCTTGCAATCTGATCACGCCATGGCTGATCTGCTAGATAACTAGAGATTGTCAGCTGTGTGAAGTTTGATGGACAGAGAATCGATGACTCTGATGCAATCACCAATTTATCTTTAAGAGATTGTGGAACAAGTGCCCAACCCACACGAAGACCAGATGCGATTGTCTTTGAAAATGAGCCTAGATAAATAACATTCTCTGAATCTTCAGCACGCATTGCATTGGGAGATGGCTTATCAAAACCGAGAAGTCCATAAGGATTGTCTTCCACAACAAAGATGCTCTCTTCACGGCAGATGTTGAGAATCTCTGTGCGACGATCTGCAGGAAGGCAGACACCTGTTGGATTCTGGTAATTAGGGATGAGGTAGAGAAACTTAATCTTTCGTCCTGCAGCGCGAACACTCTTAATTGCTCCACGAAGTGAGTCAGGAACCATTCCATTCTCATCCATCTCCACATGGACAACAGAAGCCTCATATTGGCGGAATGTTCCCAAAGCTCCCACATAGGAAGGTGCTTCAACGAGAACAACATCGCCTGGATCGATAAAGATGCGAGAGATCAAATCAAGGGCTTGCTGTGATCCTGTTGTGACAACTACATCATCAGGATTTGCTCTGATTCCTTCAAGTGCCATCACATCACAGATCTGCTCACGCAGCTTTGGATGGCCTTGGCCGCTTCCATATTGAAGAGCTTCAGATCCATTGGTGAGAATTAATTCATTAACAACGCCAGCCATCATCTCCATAGGTAGAGCGGAGAGATTAGGCATGCCACCTGCAAGAGAGACAATCTCTGGGCGTGATGCCACAGCGAAGAGGGCACGGATTTCAGAAGGCAACATTCCAGCGGCTCGCGCAGCAAATCTCTCTTCGAGATGCTGTGGAGCTCCGGTCTGATATCGAACATTTACCTCTGACATGGGCGCAATCTTCCCACACTTAGAGCGCTAGATAGGAGGGAATTAACGAATTCCTGCGCGACGCAGGTCAGAAATCTTCAAAGTTCCAGTCTTGGCATCATCTTCTGCAGACAGGTAAAGGCGTTGGATGGCGATAATAAAACTTTCAGCGATAGTGTCACGAAATTCTGGACGCGCAAGGCGCTCCCGATCATGCTCATTGGTGAGATATCCGCAATCCACACGAATAGCAGGACATTGAGTTAAACGAAGAGCATCCCAACTCTTGGCATGGGTGCGGCAATTAAGTAAATCTGTGCGGGCACATATCTCTCTCTGGACGAGGGATGCAAAGCGCTCACCCACCACAGAGTGGATTCCATGAGCATCACTTCCATAGTAGAAGGTGGCAACACCTTGGGCTGCAGATTGCTCACTTCTATCAGTGTGGAGAGAGATAAGAAGATCGGCCTTATTCTTATTGGTGAAAGCGATGCGCTCTTCTTCACTTGGATTATTTGCGGCACCTCGCGCTAAAAAGACTGTTGCACCTAGCGCAAGTAATCGACCTTCAATGCGTTGAGCAATATCAAAAGTGATCTCTGATTCACCATCACCACTACCTGGATCGATCACAACAACTTTATTTGCAAGTGCTGGCCCACGATTTTTCTGAGCAGCACTCTCTCGCAATAGCGTGGGAGTACCACCTGAGATTGTTTTTGTGAGGCGAAGAAGAGCGATGATGGTGGCTGGACCACAACGACCATCAACCTTTGCACCAACAGACTTTTGAAACTCTTTCACGGCGCTCTCTGTGAGCTCACCATAAATTCCATCGACGCGACCACAATTAAATCCCATCTCAGTCAGACGAGATTGGAGAGTGGCCACATCATCACCACGCATCATGGGTGGTTGTTGGAGATAGAGAGATCGATCACCTAATTTCCATCGCGCCTCTTCTAAGGCGCGAAGGGTGGCATCGCTCAGTTCACCTGTGACATGGAGTCCACGCTCTTGTTGAAAAGAGCGAATCTCATCTGGAGATAACTCCTTCATAAGTGGTTTAGATAAAGCCTTCGAGTTCCTTCAAAAGTGCAGGCTTTGGCTTTGCACCGATGATGGTCTTCACAACTTCACCATTGACATAAACATTGAGCATTGGAATAGATGTCACGCCATACTTAATTGCGATAGCTGACTCTTCATCTGTGTTGAGCTTTGCAATTGTGAGCTTATCTCCATGCTCTGCAGCAATATCATCCAAGATTGGAGCGATTGCACGACATGGACCACACCATTCAGCCCAGAAATCCACCAATACTGGCTTGCTGCTCTGAAGAACAACCTGGTCGAAATCTGCTGTTGTTACCTTGATTGGTGCGCTCATTACTTACTCCTATTGATAGTGATTTTCCTACTAAATTCGATACTGCAAGAGTACTAGTGTGAGAGGAATTTCTCAGCATCTAACGCTGCTTGGCAACCAGAACCTGCCGCAGTGATTGCTTGGCGATAGGTGTGGTCAACAAGATCACCACATGCAAAGACTCCAGGAAGGTTAGTTCGCGTTGAACGACCTTCCACCTTCACATATCCCTCACCATCGAGCTCAATAGAGCCCACCACCAACTCAGAGCGAGGAATATGGCCAATAGCCACAAAGAGACCTGTGAAATCGCCAGTGGATTCCTCACCTGTCTTTGTATTGCGAAGCTTTAATCCTTCAACCTTCTGCTCACCCAAGACATCAATGACTTCTGTGTCCCACATAATTTCAAGCTTTGGATTATTAAATGCACGCTCTTGCATAATCTTTGAAGCACGCAGTGAATCACGACGGTGAATTAAAACAACCTTAGATGCAAACTTGGTGAGAAATGTTGCCTCCTCCACCGCTGAATCGCCGCCGCCAACAACTGCAATTACCTGCTCTCGGAAGAAGAAGCCGTCGCATGTTGCACACCATGAGACACCGCGACCTGAAAGTCGCTTCTCATTTTCTAAACCAATCTCACGATAGGCAGATCCCATTGCAAGAATGACAGATTTTGCCTTCACAACATTTCCAGATCCATCAGTGATGACCTTTACATCACCATCTAGCTCCATAGAGACAACATCATCTGTGATGAGCTCAGCGCCAAAGCGCTTTGCTTGCTTACGCATGTTATCCATGAGATCTGGTCCCATAATTCCATCGATAAATCCTGGGAAGTTCTCCACCTCAGTTGTATTCATGAGCGCACCACCTGCTGTGACTGAACCTTCATAGACAACAGGCTTGAGTTCAGCGCGAGCTGCATAGATAGCTGCTGTGTAACCAGCTGGTCCAGATCCAACAATGACAACTTCACGAATATCGGTGCTCATGAGCGCACCTTATCGCGCCTTTACTTACGGCGGCGGTTCAGTGTTGATGTGGCGAACTCTCGCAAACCTGCGATTTCTGCCACCTTTAACCGTGAGGCAATAAAGAGGTAGGCAAGGCCACTTCCACCCAATACCAAGAGAAGTCGGAGAGCTCGAATCAGAAGAGATCCCTGACCATCTACCCATCCAAAGTAAGTGGAGAGAGCAAAGAAGGGAAGCATTGCAATCAAGGATGCCAATGCGAGTTGGCCATGCTGACCAATAAAGTCGCTGATGCGAAGTGTTCCCACATGCTTTTTAATCAGAGAGAGCGTAATCCAGAGCCCCACGATGTAGCTGATAGAAAATGCTATTCCAAGTCCGATTGTTACTTGATCACTTTCTAACTGGGCTAAGAAGAGATAGGAAAGTAAGACTGAAATTATGTTAATGATAAAGATGGAAATCACTTGGGTCTTAGTATCTTCAAAGGCGTTAAACCCGCGCACCAAAATTAGGTTGATACTAAAGGGAACAAGACCAAGTCCCATCGCCGCCAATACATATCCGATATAGCGAGAGTCATCGAGTGAGATTCCCATGTAGAGAACTTCAGTCATTAAAGGACCAAAGAAGATCAGCGCAAATGCGCTA
>CALEZA010000010.1 GCA_937927965.1 uncultured Candidatus Planktophila sp. | reverse complement strand
GGATGTTGACACGTGGAAGTGCAGCTCGTGTATCTAGTTTGCTCTATTTAGTTCCGCCAACGACCGCAGTGCAAGCATTCTTGCTCTTTGGAGAAAAGCTAAACCCCCAGGCGATCATTGGCATTGCCATGACAGCTCTGGGGGTTGCTTTAGTGCAGAAGCGTTAGTGATGTCCTTCTAGCTCCTTGCGCTCTGATTCAGTTGCCTTAGGAACAGCAACTGCATTTGCGCGAGAGATTCTGTTACGAATCTTATTCTTGAGAGATCCTGGAAGACGAACACCTGACGCGTCATATTCTGAAATTTCAAGAGGAGCAAGTTGCTCGTGTGAAGTAAGCGTCCAAGCCTTCTCAGCAGAGATTGGCTCATGAACTTCTACAAATTCACCATGTGGAAGGCGAACAAGTCGGCCAGTTTCCTTGCCGTGAAGAACTAGTTCGCGGTCCGCTCTCTGAAGCGAGAGACAGATGCGCTTTGTCACGATGAAAGCGATTGGAGGCAAGACAACAACAGCGATGCGCGAGAACCACATCATTTGATTGATGGTGAGACGGAATGTTGTTGCGATGATGTCATTTCCACCATTGAGCAGACAGACAAGAGTGAATGTGAGCGCCATTGCACCGATTGCTGTGCGGTTAGGTGCGTTGCGTGGACGATCAAGGAGGTGATGCTCACGCTTGTCTCCCGTTGCCCAAGACTCAATGAATGGATAGAGAGCAAGGAGAGTGAACATAATTCCTGGAAGAATCAATCCTGGGATCAAGATATTCCATGAAATTGTGTATCCAAATGCATGAGTCTCGAGTGGGGGAGCCATGCGAACCAAACCATCGAGCCAGCCCATGTACCAGTCAGGTTGGGAACCTGCTGAAATCTGTCCTGGCGTGTATGGACCGTAGAGCCAGATTGGGTTGATGGAAGCCACAGCTCCAAGAAATGCTGTCACTCCAAAGACGATAAAGAAGAAGCCTCCAGCTTTAGCCATATAGACAGGCATCAATGGATAGCCAACAACATTCTTCTCTGTGCGACCTGGACCAGGAAATTGTGTGTGCTTCTGGTACCAGACGAGCATCAAGTGAACGGTGATCAAAGCCAAGAAGATTCCAGGCAGCAAGAGCACATGCACTGTGTAGATTCGAGGGATAAATGATTCACCTGGGAACGCTCCACCAAAGGCGAAGAATGCAAGGTATGAACCAACGACAGGTATAGCCTGAATAATTGCTTCAGCAATACGGATACCAGTACCTGACAAGAGATCATCAGGAAGTGAGTAACCTAGGAATCCTTCAACGATTCCAAGTGTCAAAAGTCCAACACCAATAATCCAGTTGAATTCGCGTGGCTTGCGGAATGCTCCAGTGAAGTAGACGCGCAAGAGGTGAACAACAATACCCACCATAAAGATCAACGCTGCCCAGTGGTGAATTTGACGCATCAAGAGACCACCACGAACTTCAAAGGAGAGATCCAAGGTCGATGCATATGCAGCCGACATCTTCAAACCATTGAGAGGTTCGTATGAACCTTCATAGATCACTTCACGCTGTGAAGGATCAAACCAGAATGTGAGGTATGTTCCTGAGAGCAGAAGGATGATGAAGGAGTAGAGGCAGATTTCACCAAGAAGAAACGACCAGTGATCAGGGAAGACCTTGGTGAGGTTCTTCTTCATCCACTTCGCAGCACCTGTGCGGTCATCTACATATCCCGCAACATTGCCTGCAATTCTCTCGCGTGCTGTCATGATGAGCGCTCCCAGAAGCTAGGTCCTACAGGTTCGTTAAATGGTGCCTGTGCTACGAGGTAACCCTCAGAGTCAACAGTGATGGCTAATTGTGGCAGTGGTCGGGCCGCTGGTCCAAAGATAACCTTGGCAGCTCTTGTCACATCAAAAGTGGATTGGTGGCAAGGGCAGAGAAGGTGTTTTGTTTGCTGCTCGTAGAGGGCTACAGCACAACCCATGTGAGAGCAGATCTTGGAGAAGGCGATGATGCCTTCATGAGTCCATGAAAGACGCTCTGCATCAAGGTTGAACTCCTCAGGGCGAAGACGAATCAGAAGAACAGCATCCTTTGCAATGTCATTGAGTGTGCGGTGCTCACCCTCTGCAAGCTCTGGAAGAGTCTGCGCGACAGCTCCCACTTCAAGGTCTGTTGCCTTAATTGGACGATCGCCTGGATCGGTCACAAGGCGAGTTCCAGCCTTCCAGGATGTCTTTGTAAGTTCATCTTCTGGAAGAGGACCTAAATCACGAAGGAGCAGCAGGGGAGTAAGTCCTGAAAGACCTAGTGCCAATCCGAGAGTGCGCTTAATCAAAGGGCGACGGCCAAGACCTGCAGCACCTGCGCCTGACTTAACAGTCTTTACAAACTCTTCACGATCTTCATCAGGGGAACGAAATTCATGGCGCTCTGCAATCACTTCGTGATCTGGCATCAGAGTCTTCGCCCAGTGGATAGCACCTGCTCCAATAAAGAAGAGAGCCATCGCCATACCAAGGCCGAGGAACAATTGATGAGAGTTCACTTCGCCCATTACAGGAATGAAGATAAAGGAATCTGTATCAATAAAGATATAAGAGAAGATGAGTAGGAGAGTTCCTACTGCAGAGAGCATAAAGAGAATTGCTACTTGGTTCTCAGCACGCTTTGCATACTTTTCATCTAAGTCGGCGCGACGATGAATGTGCTCAGGAAGCCCTGGATCTTTAATGAGTTCGATCTCGTTAGACATTACCTATCTCGCTTTCATCGCCAACCAGACTGCTACACCAATGAGCAATCCGATTCCTAGTGTCCATGCCAAGAGGCCTTCTGTTACTGGACCCACACGACCCAGCGCTGCTCCACCAAGTTGTGGCTCAGCCTCTGCAGCCTTAATCCACTTGATGATGGAGAGCTTTTCCTCTGGTGTGAGTGTCTTATCGCTAAATACTGGCATTGATTGTGGGCCAGTAATCATCGCTTCATAAATATGCTTTGGTTCAACACCCATCAAAGTAGGTGCGTACTTACCTTGAGTGAGAGCTCCACCTTGACCAGCGAAGTTGTGGCACATCGCGCAGTTAGTGCGGAAAAGTTCACCGCCCTCTGCAACAGAGCCATCGCGCTCATAATTGAGTACTTCATCGCCAGGAACTTCAGGTCCTGGAGCAAGAGATGCCACATAAGTTGCTAGCGCATTGATTTCAGCGGGGGTATAGACAACAGCCTTACGCATTGCCTGTGTGCTCATATCGGCCATAGGCATGCGACCTGTTCCAACCTGGAAGTCCACAGATGCCGCTCCAACACCAATCAGCGATGGTGCAATCGCTCCACCCTCTGCGTTGAGTCCGTGGCATGAAGAACATCCCTTAAGGAAGATCTGCTTGCCTTCTTCAATGGTTGCTGAACGATCGGCTGTTGTTGGAGTTGTATTGGTAACAGCTCCTGCGACTTGGAAGGTTGTTCCAATCGAGAGAAGTGCAAAGATCAACAGGAGTGGACCTGCAGCACGGTGTCGACGGAGACGCGATAGACGCTTCACGAAATTTCCTTCCTTTACTTAATCAAATAGATAGCGGAGAAGAGAGCGATCCAGACAACATCCACAAAGTGCCAGTAGTAAGAGACCACAATTGCAGTTGTCGCTTGGCTCTGGGTAAAGCGACGAGCCCTCGCCACACGAAGTAGAACGATAAGAAATGCAATCAAGCCACCAGTCACATGGAGTCCATGGAAGCCAGTTGCAAGATAGAAGACAGAACCATATGCAGAAGATGAGAGTGTGAGTCCCTCTTGAACCAAGTGTGCATACTCGTAAATCTGACCTGCGATAAAGAATCCACCCATAAGGAATGTGAGAGCGAACCACTCGCGCATGCCCCAGTACTTGAGATTCAGAAGTGATGCGGTGCGACGAGCTTGGTAGCGCTCAGCGGCGAAGACACCAAACTGACATGTGACAGATGAGAGAACAAGAACAGTTGTATTAAGGACTGCAAAAGGAATATTCAGAACGGATGTGTGCACCAACCACTCAGCTGGTCCCTGCACTGCACGAGTCGTGAAGTACATTGCAAAGAGTGCAGCGAAGAACATCAGCTCTGAGGAGAGCCAGACGATAGTTCCTACTGCAACCAAGTTAGGGCGAGTGATCTTGTGGTGTGCGCTCATGCTGGTCATAGGGGCGATTATTCCTGAATACCGCGTATAAAACCTACTTTTGGGTCTCCAGATGGACCGTTTTTACCCCGATTTAAAGGTGAAAAGGCTCACCTTCGCCCACTACTATTGCGCCATGGCCACAGAGCGCACCTTGAACTTCGTTCTCTACTCAGATGACTCCACCACCAGAGCTGCAGTGAAGGCTGCTCTGGGAAGTAAGGTCTCACCAGAGATGGGAGAGCACCGTATTAAGGAGTTCGCCACAGCAGCTGCCCTCCGCCTCTATGTAGATGGAATCAAGCCTGGAAGCGATGCCCCCATCGACCTCTTCATCCTCGATGGTGAGGCCACTCCTGAGGGAGGAATGGGAGTTGCCCGCCAGCTCAAGGATGAGGTCTATAACTGCCCTCCCGTTCTGCTTATCGTTGCCCGCAAGGAAGATGCTTGGCTTGCCGCTTGGTCTCGTGCTGAGGCCAGCGTTCTCCACCCTGTCGACCCATTCACCCTTGCCAACACAGTTGCAGATCTCATTCGATCTCATTCAGTTGCAGTTCGCTAAAAAGGGCTTGTTGGAGTGAGCCTTCTTTGGCCTGAATATCTCACTCGCCTTGAAGCAGGTCTTGATTTAGAGGCTGCTGAAATCCAATCTGTTCTCCAACTCATTTTGGAAGATCGCGCCGATATCGAATCTGTTAAAGCTTTCCTCCTTGCTCTCGCAAAGAAAGGTGAGACGGCTGAGGAAGTTGTAGCCCTTGTGGAGCAGCTCTATCGCAACGCTACTCCTATCTCCATTCCTGAGCGAGCTGTAGATACCGTTGGCACAGGTGGCGATGGAGCTCACACCATTAATATTTCATCAACCGCTGCAATCATTGCTGCAGCAGCTGGCGCCCGAGTCGTCAAACATGGTTCTCGCGCAGTCTCCTCTAAATCTGGTGCATCAGATTTCTATGCAGCCCTTGGGGTGGTCCATGACCTCAACGCAGCGGGAGTAGAAGAGACTGTAAGAACTCTAGGAATTGGTTTCTGTTTTGCCCCTGTCTTTCATCCCGCAATGAGATTTGCCGCTCCTGCCCGAAAAGAGTTGGGTGTTCCAACGGTCTTTAATTTCCTTGGACCTTTAGCAAATCCTGCACAACCAAAGGCGGCCGCAATCGGTGTTGCCAATGATCGGATCCATCTTGTGATGGCGCAAGTGATGGCATCTAAAGGTTGTGACGGTTTTGTTTTCCGTGGTGATGATGGTCTAGATGAAATAACTCTTGATGGAACTACCTCTGTATTAAGTATTGGACGAGATGAAATTTCAAGCGATCGTATCGATGCCAAAGATTTCGGGCTCGATAATGCGCCACTTTCAGCCATCGTTGGCGGAGATGGTCAAGAAAATGCAGAGATTGCGCTCAAGATATTTGGGGGAGAGCGGGGCGCTCACAGAGATGTTGTTGTGCTCAATGCAGCTGTAACAATTGCTGCTTTTGATGGCGAGTTAGAACTGTCTCTTCACGAGAGAATTGAGAAGTCATTGCCTCGTGCAATCGATGCTATCGATAGCGGGGCAGCTAAGGCTTTGCTGGAGAAGTGGGCCACACTGAGCCAGAAGATTGCTTCTCAAGGCTAAAGCTCAAAGCTTCTTCAATCGTATAGACATCAAAACCAGCAAGTCTTTCAAAGAGTCCATGCAAGACATCGATGGTGGCATGGACATCATCGAGTGCTCTATGGGTGGGTTTGATCTCTGCTCCAAAGATTTGGGCCAGCGTTGAAAGTTTGCAGTTAATTGCCTCGTCGGTGGTGAGGATCTTACGAGCCAGAATTGCAGTGTCGAGAATGCGCTGCTTGGGCCATTTCTTTCCATGAGACCGCGCAGCAGCTTTGAGAAAAGAGAGATCAAAGGGTGCATTCTGTGCAACAAATACAGTCTCATTATCTCCCATAAATTCAATGAGAGAATCCAGAACTGATCCAATCTCAGGAGCATCTTCAACCATAGCCGCATCTATTCCAGTGAGATTGGTAATTTGTCGCGGGATTGGATGGCCTGGGTTGATGAGAGTTGTGAAAGTATCTTTAATCTCGCCCCCTTGAATTCGCACTGCGGCAATCTCCGTGATGCCAGCTCCAAGATGCGGTGCTGCGCCACTTGTTTCAAGGTCTACTACTACAAATTCGATATCACGCAGTGGTGTTCCCATTTCTTGGAGAGTGGATTGCCACGCTCTCTCATAGGGGCTCTTATCTGCAGGACGCATACCCACACTCTATTGCAGCCTACCGACAGCCCCCTTACTCTTTCGCCATGAGCGTTGAAACTGCCCCTGCTGGAACAATGCAAGATTGGCGATCTGTCGGAAAAGGTGAGAACTCCAAGGTTGGAATCATCTTCGTTCATGGCTTCACAGGCTCCCCCATCAGCATGCGCCCATGGGCTGAATTCTTCCTCCAGAAGGGTTACTCCATCTCTGTGCCGTTGCTGCCTGGACATGGAACAAAGCCAGAAGATCTCAACCGCGTGAAGTGGCAAGAGTGGCCTGCCAAAGTAGAGGCAGAACTGGACTGGATGCACTCACTTGGAATGACAGTGTTTATTTTTGGTCTCTCGATGGGCGGCGGGACGACTCTTAATGTCTGTCTCAAGCACTCATCCTCAGTTGCAGGAATCGTTCTGGTCAATCCAATGGCCCATGTGAAATTCATTCCGCCTCAGCTTGCTTGGGCAATCTCACGCTTTCAGAAGATGAGAGATTCTGTCGGAGACGACATCAAAAAGCCTGGTGTGACAGAACATGGTTATGACTCATTGCCAGCCGTAGGTGTGTATCAACTTCTGAAAATGCTCAGCTATAACCGCAAACGACTTCATGATGTAACCACGCCTTTAATGCTTTTCCATAGCAAGGACGATCACACTCTTCCTGTTTCCAACACTGAAATCATCATGAAGGGTGTGGGATCAATCGATAAGCAAAGAATTGAACTTGTGAATAGCTTTCATGTTGCAACACTTGATTATGATCAAGAGATCATCTTTGAGAATTCGTTGATATTTGTTGAAAACCACACTCGCAAAGCATGAGAGCGATTTTAAGAGCTCTCGGAGGAGAGCGGTTGGCGGCTGCCTTTCGTAGAACTGTTTCAGGAGATCCGAGTGGAGCTCCAGCCTGGGCACAGCAGATGGCTATTGGTGATGATGCAGGTTTCTATGGCCCAGACAGCGATGTGTGGAAAGTTCATGGCTCACTGGCAACACTTGTTGGGGGAGTCAGAGCGCTTCTGATGCAGGCTGCTTATCCCGCAGCTCTTGCTGGAGTGTCACAGCACTCACGCTATGACACCGATCCATTAGGACGACTTGAGCGCACAACTCGATGGCTCACTATCACCTCCTTTGGTTCTACGGAAGCAATTGAAAGAGAGGCATCCCGAGTCAGGGCAATGCACTCTCATGTTGTGGGCTCTTTCCAAAGCCCTGATGGTGAACTCATTGACTATAGGGCAGAGCAAGAGCGACACCTACTCTGGGTTCATTGCGCCTTTACCGATTCCTTTCTGACTGCCTATCGTCTATTGGGGCGCGACGAGGACAGAAGCGTTCCCAACTATGTGAAAGAGTGGGCAAAGAGCGCTGGTCCTCTTGGATTGAGTTCGGCACCTGAGAGTGATCAAGAGTTAATACAAGTCTTAGAGGATTTCCTTGACCACGAAATCGGTGCAATTGAAAAAACGGAAGAGATAGTCGGATTTATTATCAATCCTCCCTTTTCTCCTCTAGCGATGCCTTTTTACAGAACTCTCTGTAATGCAGCAATCTCAACCCTCGACGCAAGAGTTCTCGCAGTCTTGGGACTTAAGAGGCGCTCTCACTTCTGGCTGAAAGCTATCGCACCTGCTCTTGCAATACTGCAACTTCTCCTGGGGGATGAATCCCCAAGTCAGAAGATTGCTCGAGAGCGAATTCAGCGATTAGCATTAGAGTCATGAGCGAGTGTCTATTCTGCAAAATTGTTGAAGGGCAAATCCCTTCTCGACGCATCTTCGAAGATGATGAGTTCATCGCCTTTTTAGATATTTTTCCAGCAAATAAAGGGCACTCATTGGTCATTCCCAAAGCCCATCACGCAGATATCCACGATATTCCTGCAGATCTCTATGGAAATCTAGCCTCTAGAGCAAAAGTTGTCGCAGATTTATTGATGGAGAAGTTGGGCTCACAGGGAACAACTATTTTTCAGATGAATCGTGAGGCGGGATGGCAGACAGTCTTTCACCTTCATATGCATGTGATTCCACGGTGGGAAGACGATAAGTTGCACAAACCTTGGGATATTGCACCTGCTGCAGATAGTGATCTAGAAGAACTTCAGAAGTTGCTTAAGAACTAAGCAAGAAGTCGATTGCCTGGTCAGCGTTCCACCCTTGCGGATATTTATGAGCCAAGGCATTGGGACCATCCAGATCTGATCCGAGAGTAATCAATGGAAGTTCACGACGACCATCTGGTCGTATCTGACCTAATCCGATATTGGCCATGAGCGCATTACAAAGACATTGTGATCTCTCAGCATCTTCTGGCTTGCCACCCTTAAATTCAAATGTCTTCAAAGGCTCACTCGGACAGCGATAACCAATTCCGCCATCTTCACGCTCAAATGGTGTTCGCAGGTAGCTCAAGTCGCAGATGCGAGTGCGCTTTTGATAGTTGATTGCCTCTGAGAGAGTGCCATTCATCTCGGCAACTTTAAATGGGAACCCTGTTGGAGATGCATCGGTATTGGTCACAACTGTGAGGTCATCGCGAGAGAGCGCATCAATAATCTCTTGTTTGAGATCTGCGGTAAAGCCTGATTCTGTGGAGAGTGCGAAGATGGATCCCACCTGAACGCCTTGAGCTCCCTCTGCAATAGCTTCTTTCACCTTTTCAGGTGTGGCATAGCCACCAGCTAGCCAGAATGGTGAACCAAGATCTCGAATCTTTTGAAGATTCGCTGTATCAGCATCGGTGTAGTCGCTCTTATTGCGTGGTGGCGCATTGTGACCACCAGCCACATGTCCTTCAATGACATATCCATCAGGCTTTGTGATCTCATCCTTGTTCAAATATGCGACAAGGGCGTGGGACGAAACGATGGCTAGAAATTGTGGGCGTTTGAGGGTTGAAGGAACTCCTGGGATACACGCGGGATCAAAGGTGATGCTGTGTTTCTTCGTTGCATCCTTCACATCAATGCTCAGCGTTGCGGGAAGTCCTTGAGATAACTGATTAAGCGCTAGAGGAATTTGAGCTGGGATACCTGCACCGATAAGAATGTAATCAACGCCGGCGATCATCGCTCCAAAAAGCTGTGCAGGAATCGCCATCTGAATCTTCTCAAGAAGGTTCATGCCAATAAGACCATCATGGCCTTCCTTTGCCAGCCAAACTTCAACAAACGATGAGACCACGAGAAGTTCATGTGCTGCCTGAGTGGGCTTCATCGTAAGTTTTGGAACATCGTGATAAGGAGCATCAGATGCCTTGCCACCTTCGATGAAGTAGCGAGTAAGGATTGCCGCAACTATCTCTTGATTTGGAAAGTGGGAGAGTGCGCGACGAATTTCACCAGTGGGATCTCCATCCTGCAGGCGACGAGAAACAACAGAATCGATAGCTGTTCCAGATATGACCCCAAGTTGTCCACGCTGCGAAACTTTCTTTGCAAGCTCAGCAGAAGAAACGGCGATGCCCATGCCACCTTGGATAACGGTGGGCAACTTCTGCTGACTCATAGCAGAACCCTAGGGAAGAAATACCCAACTCGCAGGTACAGAGGTGGTGTCAGGCTCTTGGATATGAGTGATGTCTCATTTACTGCAAGTAATTTGCAGTCATTTCGGTATTTCCTACTTCTTCCAGTTGTTATTCATAAAGACCAACCAGAAGCCAAACATGACGACTCCAAGTGGGAGACCAAAGAGGCTCTCCTGATCCCAGAAGCTTTCAAGCACTTGGCGCATGGGGATATGAAATCACTTCGGAGTTATAAATGTGAACTACTAAATGGTCAAAGATAATGTGGACGATACTGGGATCGAACCAGTGACCCCCACAATGTCAATGTGGTGCTCTA
>CALEZA010000009.1 GCA_937927965.1 uncultured Candidatus Planktophila sp. | reverse complement strand
GAAATCCATCGAGTGCAAAACCAATAATGTGGGAAGGCTTTGAAACCTTATCTACTTTTGCGGTTACACAGGTTGGAAGACCGTGATAGTGGTAGGCACCTTGCTGAGGTGTTGGATGACCCGCGCATTTATCTACAAATGAAGCAGAAATTCCGTCTGCATTTGTGATTGTGAAATTGCTTGCCATGGCAACTGTCTTCCCATCACCCTCATATGGGTTATAGAGCACTGCACCAGAAATCATGACTCCAATTGATCCCAAGGATGTGCTTGTTATTTTCGAGGAGTACTTCGGAGAAGTTGGTATCGTAAATTTATAGTTTTGGGCCTTGGTTGGGTCTTTCATTACAATAGATGTAGAAGCATCAGGCACCACTACACCCGCTTTAGGAACTGCGTAGTAAGTATCTCTGGCATGGTTAGGGATACCAGTTGGCTGCATTAGTACTGAGCTCTTTGAATAGGTAAGTTTTACCGATGGATTCCACTTAGCGGCTTTAATTGCGCTAGATGTTGCAACCAACTTAGGAGCACTCGCAGCGTTAGCAGCATAAAAGACTGCGCTATTAAGTGCGATGACTGCAATACTTGTAATTCCTATAACTAACTTTTTCATATCTGATACCCGGTTTTCGTATTTAAAATGTTAAGTTTGCATTTCCAATATGTATAGAAAGTACATATCAATACTTAAAGAAAAGACATTTTCTACTGAGAAATTGATGAGAATCTTAAGGTCAAGTCGGTAGATAGAAGAAGAGTCGCCCTATAAGCCGGATCCTGTAGTTCTTGCGAACTGATCACCATCCATCTAGATCTGTCATTGCTGACAGATTCAAGCAACCTACCCGATGGCTTATGCGAGCAGCACACCATCTTTTTGGTCTTGCTTCAGGTGGGGTTTACAAAACTAAATGCATCACTGCATCTATTGGTGGTCTCTTACACCGCCGTTTCACCCTTACCAACATTGCTGTTGGCGGTTTACTTTCTGTTGCACTATCCCGTGGATTGCTCCAGGTGGGCGTTACCCACCACCTTGCTCTATGAAGTCCGGACTTTCCTCGGTATAGCTTTCGCTATAACGCGGTGATCCAGGCGACTCTTCTGGTGCAATAGTACGCGCAAATGGCTGGATGTTAGGCTGGCCCAATGACTACTGCCTCAACGATCTCGACCAGTAACTGGATTGTTACTCTTTCAGCTCTGGCCATCATTATCGGTCTGGACTTCGCGTGGGCAGTATCTCGCCGCCATAAGGACACCTCTATGAAGGAGGCGACCGCATGGAGCCTGTTCTATATCAGCTTGGCAATTGCCTTCGGACTCAACTTAAGCCAGTGGCTGGGCGTGCAGGAGCAGAAAGAGTTCTTTGCAGGTTGGCTGACTGAGTACTCCCTTTCCTTCGACAATCTTTTTGTCTTTGTTCTTATCCTGACTCGCTTGAAGATTGATAAGCAGAAGCAGCAGCTTGCCCTTCTTATCGGAATTTTGATCGCACTCGTCCTTCGAGTAATTGCAATTTCGTTAGGCAAGGCTGCAATTGAACAATTCGAGTGGGTATTCTTTATCTTTGGCGCATTCTTGATTTACACAGCGGTCACTCTCTTTATGGAAAATTCCCATGGAGAAGAAGAGGAAGAAGAGAGCAAGATAATTGTCTGGCTCCGGAATAAGGGATTAAAGCCATTTACTATCGCACTCCTTGCATTGGGAATGACTGATCTCCTCTTCGCACTTGATTCAATCCCTGCAATCTTTGGTCTTACACAAAATGTTTACATCGTCATCACTGCAAATATCTTTGCCTTGATGGGACTTCGCCAGCTCTACTTCTTAATTGGCGGCTTGATGACTCGCCTTATCTATATCGGTAAAGGCCTGTCTGCAATCCTTGCCTTTATTGGCGTCAAGCTTGTCTTCCATGCTTTCCACGCAGTTGGAGTCCATGAGATTGCAGGATGGCATATTCCAGATATCACCATCACTCAAAGCCTTTCTGTGATTGTTTCCTGTTTGATTATTGCCACCATTGCCAGCCTTGTCAGCACACGAAATAGCGAGAAGAACGGCAAGCACTAATGGCAAATATCGGAAATATGTATGGACCAGATTTCACATTCCTTGGAGTTCCGCGCTGTGATCTCGATGATCCAGCAACATATGCAGGTGCTGATGTTGTAATTGTGGGTGCACCAATTGATGCAGGAACTTCCTACAGGTCAGGTGCAAAGTTTGGACCACAAGCGATTCGTGGAACTGATTATCTTCCCCACGATGGTGAGCGTCCCCATATGGCACTTCGCGTGGATGGACTTAAAGACCTCAAGGTTTTAGATGCTGGTGATCTCTTAATGCCAAGTGATGATCTCTCTAAGTGTCTTGATCTACTTCGAGAAGCAACGGAGAAGATTTCTCGCGCAGGCGCTATTGCCCTGGTGCTAGGTGGAGATCACTCAGTAACTTCAGCAGATGTTGCAGGAATTGCAGCTCACCGCGGACTAGGCAAAGTCTCCATGATTCACTTCGATGCTCATGCCGACACAGGAGATCTTCAAAACGGATCACTCGTTGGACACGGAACTCCTATGCGTCGCCTCATTGAATCAGGCGCTGTTCGTGGAGATCGTTTCTTGCAGGTTGGTTTGCGTGGATATTGGCCAGAAGATGCCACACTGAAGTGGATGCGCGATCAGAAGATGCGCTCCTATGAGATGACAGAAATCCACAACCGTGGGCTCAAGGCTGTCCTTGATGAATCTTTCTCAATCCTTACCGATGAAACCGATGGCGTCTTTCTCTCTGTCGATATTGATGTTGTAGATCCTGGCATGGCGCCAGGCACTGGAACTCCAGAGCCAGGTGGCCTCACATCCCGTGAGCTTCTAGAGGCCGTTCGCAGAATTTGTATTGAGCTTCCTGTAGTTGGCATCGATGTGGTGGAAGTTGCACCAGCTTTTGATAGCGCAGATGTGACAGCAATGCTTGCTAATCGCGTGGTGCTTGAAGCACTGAGTGGAATCGCATTCCGCAGAACTGGTGGAACATATAACCCATCGCGCAATGTGCTCGATCGCTAATTAGAGAGTATTAAGAATTTCTTTAATATCGCTAACTTGGGTCCAAGGATTGACGATTGCAAACCTCAATATTGGTTGACCTTTGTGGGTAGATGGCGTGACGAATCCGATTTGATCTGCGAGCAACTTCTCACTCCATGCCTTGTAATCTTCTAAAGTCCAACCTTTTCGAGTGAATGCAACAATCGACAATGATGGCTCCATCAGTAGCTCTAAGTTTTCGTGCTCCTTGATGAGATCTGCGGCAATGCGGGCAATATCCATAGTCTTTGCAATCGCATCGCTATATGCCTTGGTGCCATGGGCTGCAAGGGAGAACCACAGAGGTAGTCCACGAGTTCTGCGTGTGAGTTGAATTGCGTAATCGGATGGATTCCACTCGTGAGACTCAGTGAGAGTATCGAGATATCCAGCATGTTGGGTGTGGGCCTGGCGCCCAAGCTCTGGGTCACGATATATCAGCGCACATGCATCAAAGGGAGCAAAGAGCCATTTGTGAGGATCGACAATAAATGAGTCCGCTTTTTCAACACCAATAAAGAGTTTTTTGACATCTTCATTTGCTAACCCAGCTAGCCCATATGCACCATCAACATGGAACCAAATCGAGTAACTGTTTGCCACATGTGCAATTGAAGGAAGATCATCGATAATTCCCAAATTGGTGGTACCTGATGTTGCTACAACAGCACAGATATCTCGATCAGAATGCGTGCTGCGATAGGTATCGATTGCCTTCTTCACATCTTCTCCGCGCATAATTCCATCGCTAGCAACTGCAACCTTAATCAGATCAACATCCATCACCTCGGTCGCAGATGCGATGGAGGAGTGAGCCTCACTCGAACAAGCAACAGCCCATCGTGAAATTTTTGGATTGCGCTTTTGTGCTGACTTTCGTGCTGCAACAAGCGCAGAAAGATTTCCGATTGTGCCGCCCTGAACAAAGACTCCACCAGCACCTTCGGGCAGTCCTGCAAGATCTGCCAACCATCGAAGTGTTTGATTCTCAGCAAAAACAGCTCCAGCTCCTTCCAACCAGGAGCCTCCATAAAGAGCAGATGCACCCACTACTAAATCAAAAAGGTTTGCCAGTTCTGTTGGAGCTGAAGGAATAAATGCCAGGTATCGAGGATGGTCAGTTGAAATGCAGGCAGGAGCGAGAACTTCTTTAAAGAGTGAGAGAGTCTGGCTTCCACCTAATCCATCTTCAGTGATTGTGTTACCAACGAGGGAGAAGAGCTCCTCTTCGCTCTTTGGTCCATCCAAAGGAGGATTTTCTTTCAAACGAAGCAAGCTGTATTCAAGAATCTCGGCAGCTACTTGCTCGATCTCGGGGGTGAACTCATGCATGGCGGGAGTCTAGGTGGTTAGAGACGAGCGCGTAAGGCAGTCAACGCCCACAAGATTGCAGTGACATCGATGAGTTCTTGCAAAAGGGCTCCTTGGCTAGGTGTGATGGAGCCAGAGGCGGCAAATCCCATCGCAGCCATAGATAAGGCCATTCCGATAAAGGCAGATTGAAGAGCCTTCCGCCGAGACATTTGGGCAATTCGAATCGCACTCGTGAGGCGGTCTATAGAATCTTCAACAATGACAACATCCGCGGCCTCACTTGCAGCAGAGGCTCCCCGTGCTCCCATCGCAACGCCCACATCTGCTGCGGCAAGGGCTGGCGCGTCATTGACACCATCTCCAACTACGACGACAGATCCCAATTTTCTCTTTTGGAAATCTCTCACAATTTCTAGTTTTCCTTCAGCGGAAATTTGAGAATACACCTCGGAAATTCCAACAGATGTAGCAACATCTTGCGCGCTTTGATTTCTATCACCTGAGACCAGAGCGATGTGCTTCACACCGCATTGTCGTAAATCTTCAACCATTGCAGATGCTTCTAGGCGGATCGGATCTTCAAGACCAATTACACCGATCAATACATCATTGCATTCAACACCGACCATGAGTGGATGAGATTGTGAAACCCAGATGGGAGTATCTCCAACTATTTGACCCACGCGAATGCGATCCCCATTTACTTCTCCTGCGATGTGATGACCAGCTTCTTCGTGGATATTGGTTGCAAACTCAAGTTTCACATTTCTTTTCTTTGCCTCTGCAATGAGAGCTTTTGCCACTATATGCGGACTGAATTGATCCACCGATGCCGCTATGCGAAGTACTTCATCATTATCGATCTTGCCATCTGTATACATAGCGCTGACCACTGGTCCACCGTGTGTAAGAGTTCCCGTCTTATCGAGAAGTACCACTTTTGAGTTTCCGAGAAGTTCGAGAACTCCTCCTCCTTTGATGATTGCACCATGGCGTGCAGCACGAGAGAGACCTGCAACTATTGCTATAGGAACTGCCAGAATGAGCGGACAAGGCGTTGCCACCACAAGAACTGCCACTGCTCGATGAACATCACCCGATATCCACCATGACAATCCAGCTGTTGTCAGCGCTACTGGTAGGAAGCGAGTAGACCATTGCTGCGCTATTCGAATTCCTGGTGCACTCTTACTCTGCGCCTGGGCCACCAAAGCGATGATGGCTGCGTATGTGCTTCGCTCTGATGTAGATGTGGCGGTAAAGAAGAAAGGTGCGCCCGCATTAAGAATTCCGCTGGAAATCTCTGCACCGATTTCTCTTGAGACAGGTAGAGGTTCACCAGTGAGTGCGGACTCATCCAGAACAGCTGGATCATTTAGAACGCCATCTGTGGCAACAATTTCGCCCGAGCGAACAAGCAAACAATCTCCAATTTCAATTTCGCTGACTGGAATTTCAATTAGTGAACCGTCTAAAGACTTTCTATGAACGGTGCGAGGCGCTCTTGAAATCAGTGATCTGAGTTCTCTCTCAGCTTGCCCTTCTGCCCATTTTTCTAACCCTCTACCAGTAATGAGCATCAAGGTAACTATGGCTGCCGCTAGGTATTCCTTAGTCAGAATGGCACTTGTCAGAGCGATTGCAGCTAGGAGATCTGTCTTCATCACTTCTTTGAGAGAAAGTCCCAGCATGACTCTAGATTACTTCTATTCAAGAGCCATACACTGCCTATATGAGTCAGGTAACCGTTGCATTCTTAGGAGCCACAGATACAGTCACAGGAAGTCGATTCTTGGTTTCAACGGAGAAGTCGAAGGTGCTTATTGATTGTGGGCTCTTCCAAGGCTTAAAGAGCATTCGATTGAAGAATTGGGAGCCATTCCCTGTTGATGTAGAGACAATCGATGCAGTGCTCTTAACTCACGCACATCTAGATCATTGTGGCTATCTACCGCTACTTGCTCGCCAAGGCTATTCCAATCCGATCTTTGCCACCCAATACACAGCAGAACTAGCTAGTGTGATTTTGCATGACTCAGCACATCTTCAAATGGAGGATGCGAAATACGCTGCAAAGAAGGGTTATTCAAAGCACGAAATTCCACTTCCTCTCTACACAGCAGATGACACAGCAAAATCACTCAAGCTATTTAAGCGAATTGCATTCCATGAGCGCATTGCAATTACTGAAGATATCTTTGCAACTTGGTATCCCTCTGGCCACATATTAGGTTCAGCATTTATTGTTCTTGAAGCAGGGGGGAAGAAGATTCTCTTCACGGGGGATATGGGTCGAAATAACCATCCATTGCTTTCAAATCCCGATGCACCACCTCAATTGGAATTTGATGCAGTTCTCACAGAGTCCACCTACGGAGATCGAATCCACGATTCTCAACCCAATGATTTTGCTGATGAGATTAATGCAGCAATCAAACGAGGCGGATCAATCCTTATTCCTGCTTTTGCAGTGGATAGAACAGAAGTGATCCTGATGGCGCTTCGGGAGCTGATGACTACAAAGAAAATTCCTCTTATTCCGATTTATGTTGATTCTCCTATGGCACTTGCCGCTCTCAACTTCTATCGAGAGGCAATCACCTCTGATTCACCTGAGATCCGTGAAGGGGTCTCTGCGAAATGGGCCAATCAGGACCCCTTTGATCCTGGAAAGCTCTATCAGGCACTCACGACGGAGGAGTCAAAAGAGATTAATGAAATCAGTGAAACTTCCATCATCATTTCAGCAAGTGGAATGGCAACGGGAGGCCGCGTAGTTCACCATTTAGAACATATGCTCCCTGATACTTCCAACACAGTCATACTTGTTGGATATCAAGCAGCAGGCAGTCGAGGTCGACTATTGCAAGAAGGTGTGACAGAGCTCAAGATGCACGGAAACCTCATTCCCGTCAGAGCGCATATTGCAAAGGTGGAGAGTTTTTCGGTGCACGCAGATGGAGATGAACTTGTGCAATGGCTTCGCCAAATCAAACTCATCGGACCAGCTTTCATTATTCATGGGGAAGGACGCGCTCAAGAGAAGATGGCTGATCGACTTAGCAAAGAACTGGGCTGGAATACAGTGATTCCAAACCCCGCTCAAGTAATTGCTATTTGATCAAATTAAGTGAATTTAAAGAGTAAAGCGTGGGTATTCATCTGTGACCATGAGAAGTGCGTAGCCATAGATGCGATTCCAGAACTGCATTGTCTTGAGGACAAACTCACCAGCCCATTGTGGGTAGGTGCCTGTTGACCAAGTTGTGATCCATGCAGCAAAGGTGATTGCAAGAGCAGCGATTGCATAAATAATTCCAACGATGATCAGAGGGATTGCAAAGAGCACTTTGAAAATCTGAATTAAACGACCTAGCTTCTGCCCACCTTCAACATCTGGAAGCAGGACTGCAACTTTAGGGTTTCGTTCAATCGATGGGTAATCATCTGTGAGCAGGAGGGCATAAGCCGTTACTCGCGTTTGGAGCTCAATGAGTGAATGGTTAAAGCTCAGTACATAGCTTGGGTACTTGCCACGGAAAACTAAAGCTAAAAGTGTTGGAACTACCAAGAATCCACTTGTCCATCCCCAATGTGCCATCTCTGTAAAGGCAGTCAAAAAGATCACTACTGGGACTACAAGAATTCCACGCCAGAAAACTGTCTTCTTATCGCGGTTCTCGTATTGGATTTCAACAATGGTTTCAATTTGGTTGCTCATGGGCAAAGTGTATTCCACTGTCACAGCTTTGCCGTTACCCTTGCCACATGAGCGTGGAGAGAGTTGCACTTGTAACAGGGGCTAGCAGTGGAATTGGTGCTGCAACTGCTGTGGCTCTTTCTCAGAGTGGTTTCACAGTAATTGCGACAGCTCGCCGTAAAGATCGCTTGAAGAAAATTGCAGAATCTAACCCAGGAATTGAATACTGTGTTGCCGACCTCACAACTGAAAGCGGAATTAAAGAAATTCTCAAGAGTTGTGGTGAGAGAAATGTTGAACTCCTTGTGAACGCAGCAGGTGGTGCATTTGATGCCTCATCAGCACTCGATGGAGATTTAGAGATTTGGCGAAAGACCTACGAACTCAATGTCTTAGCAACACTAGCCATAACTCAAGCAATCACTCCAGCCATGATCTCTCGAGGTAAAGGTCATATCGTTCTAGTGACTTCAACTGCAGGTCATCGCGCTTATGAAACAGGCGGTAGCTATGTTGCAGCCAAGTTTGCAGAGGTCTCCCTTGCCCACACCTTGCGCCTTGAGCTCAATGGCCAACCCATTCGCATCACTGAAATAGCACCAGGTATGGTGAAGACAGATGAGTTTGCGCTAAATAGGTTTGCAGGAGATGCAGCCAAGGCTGCAAAGGTCTATGAAGGAGTGGATAAGCCGCTGACAGCAGAGGATGTTGCAGAATCTATTCGCTGGTCAGTTACCCTACCTGAGCACTTTAATGTTGATTCCATGATTATCCGTCCACTAGCGCAAGCGGCCAACCACAAGGTTCATCGCACACAATGACAATTACAGTCCGACCATATCGCTTAGAAGAATTTGAAAGAGCATGCGAGATTCGAGAACTCGTAGAACCTGAGCGCAAAGAGCGCTTCTTTAAGAGATTTCAAAATCTAGGTCAATGGGATGATCACTATCTTCAACTTGCAATTGACTGCGATGGAGAATTAATCGGTGATTTCCAACTTCGTAAATGCGATTCGACTCGACCAAATGGCGCACTTGAAATGGGAATTGAGATAGCTGCAGAACTGAGAGGCAGAGGATATGGATCACTGGCCCTCACAGAAGGTGCTCGTTACGCCTTCTCACAAGGAGCCCATCGCATTGAGGGTTCTACTGATGAAAATAACCATGCAATGCGTAAAGCTTTTGAAAAAGCAGGCTGGAAATTCGAAGGAGTATTACGAGCCCTTTTTATCGAAGATGGAGTGCCTCATGATTATTACTCCTATTCGATTACAAAGTTCGATTAGTCCTTTACCACTCGATAGGTGGCAAGTGTTGAATCAGTTGCATAAGCAATTCTGACTCCCGCAGCCTTTGATGCACCAAGACCTTCCACAATAGATTGAGTCAAAATTTCACCAGGAGCAACCACTGCAACTCCTGGGGGATAAGGCGCAATTAAATCTGCGGAAATTCTTCCCACAGCTTCTTCTGCCTTAACCATCTCGGTGTGAGCAAAGTAGGCATCTCGCATTGAGATTCCTCGCTCTGGCACAACCGACCAACTCAGAGCAGTTGCACTCTCACGACGCTGCTCTTGGCGGGCCTTAAGGATTGGAATGAGTGCATCTGCAAGAGTCTGGAATTGTTCTTGACTATCTGCGATCGTTGCAAGGAAGACAATCGTGTCTCTATCTGCCATCTCAACTCGGATGCCAACTCTTTGAAGTTCATTTTCAATCTCAACGCCAGATGCACCCAGCTGTTGAACGCGAAGAACTATCTTTGTGGGATCAAATCTTCCTGCAGGAAAATCGTGCGGGTAGAGAAAGATAGGAAGTGCAAACTCTGCTTGCACGAGGGCTTTAAATTTCTCCACATTGGCAATGAGTGAAGAGAGAAGCTCATCCCCACGAGTTTGAAGTAGTGCCCTGACTCCATCGATGGATGCAAGGGGAGCACCTGCTGGTGAAGTTGTGTGAGTGGTCTCAAAACTCTGTTCTAGGCGATCGAGATTGAGAAATTCTGAGCGAGCAAGTAAAAGAGCTGATGCGCTATATCCAGGTAGAGCTTTATGTGTACTTGTAATTAATGCATCTGCTCCAAGTTGAAATGCATGGCGTGGAAGGCTCTCGTGGAATCCAAAATGCCCTCCCCACGCTGCATCTAAAATCACTGGAATCTTCTTCTTATGTGCCAAATCAATAAGCGCAGGCAAATCAGAGATTGTGCCTAGATAACCAGGTTCGGTGAGAAGAACTGCTATGGGATTTTCTTCCAGCGCTTTAGCAAGTTCAGCTGGTGCAATTCCTGTGGGAACACCTGTGGCAACATCGATCTCAGGTGACATCCAAATAGGTTCAAGGCCTGCCAATACAAGTGCGCTGAGGATGGAGCGATGAGCAGTGCGAGAGATCGCCACCTTCTCACCAGGTGCTCCCAAAGAAAGAACTATTGCTTGATTGGCGTGAGTGGAACCCCCAGTGGAAAAGCGTGCGTAATCTGCGCCCCAGAGTTGGGCTGCAAGACTCTCCGCTTTTTTGAGAACCTGATGGGTGAGTTTGATTTCATCCAGGCCTCCATAGAGAGGAGTATCTGGATCTACTACTGCTCCAAGCCCTGCATCCAACTGTGATGCTCTCTGCTTATGACCAGGAATTGTGAAGGGAGTGCGTGCGCTCTCAAAGTAGGAGAGATAAGCATCGAGTAAAGGCGCACTGTATCGTAGGTCACTCATGTTCCTAGCCTAAGCCATGGGAAGGCGTTGGGCTGGCGCACTATTTATGAGGCCTTAGACTTATCTCATGACAGAAAAGCTCCCACAATCACGCCACTTGGCCACTGAGATTCCAGGGCCACTTTCCACAGCTGCCATGCAGCGTCGCAAAGAGGCGGTTTCTGGGGGACTGGGAACAGCGATTCCTGTCATCATTAAGCGAGCATCTGATGCAATCCTTGAAGATCTCGACGGAAACCGCATCATCGATCTCGGTGCAGGTATTGGCGTAACAAATGTGGGTAATGCCGCACCACTTGTAGTTCAAAGGGTGCAGGAAGCAGTTGCCGCGTTCACCCACACCAACTTCACCACTGCTCCATACATGGGATATATCGAAGTTTGCGAAGCTCTCAACCGACTTACTCCAGGAAATTTCAAGAAGAAGTCAATTCTGCAGAACTCTGGCGCAGAAGCCGTGGAGAATGCAATCAAGATTGCACGCCACTACACCAAGCGACCTGCAATTGTCGTTTTTGAACATGCCTATCACGGCCGCACCAACCTCACCATGGCGCTGACTGCAAAGAATGTTCCATATAAGGAGGGCTTCGGTCCTTTTGCTAATGAGATCTATCGCATGCCAATGCCATATCCATATCGCTGGATGGGTGACCAGGCAACAATTGCTGAAGATGCACTCAAGATGGTGATTACAAAGATTGAAAAAGAGATTGGTGCACATAATGTTGCAGCAATTTTGATTGAACCAATCCAAGGCGAGGGTGGATTTATCGTTCCCCCTAAGGGATTCCTCCCAGGACTTTCAAAGTTTGCGACTGATAACAAGATTGTCTTTATCGCAGATGAAGTTCAAGCTGGATTTGCTCGCACAGGTGATTGGTTTGCAGTCAACAATGAAGGTGTTGAGCCAGACATGATTGTGACAGCTAAGGGAATTGCAGGTGGACTTCCACTTGCTGCCGTTACAGCGCGAGCAGAGATTATGGATTCATCTCATGTGGGAGGTCTTGGCGGCACATACGGAGGCAATCCAATTGCATGCGCTGCAGCTCTTGCTGCAATTGAAATCATCGAGAGCGAGAAGTTAGTTGATCGCGCTCGCCACCTTGAGACAATTCTCTTCTCATCCCTCAAGGAGATCGCTGCAAAGCACCCTGAGATTGGTGACATCCGCGGTCGCGGCGCAATGATTGCAATTGAACTCGTGAAGGCTGGAACAAAAGATCCCAACCCTGAATTAATGGCTAAAGTCATCAAGTATTGTCAGAGCAAGGGTGTTCTGATTCTCACTGCAGGTTCATATGGCAATGTGATTCGCTTCCTCCCACCGCTTGTCATCACAGATGAGCTTCTTAAGGATGCATTGAGCGTTCTTGCCGAAGCTTTTGATGCAGTCGCTTAATTTCAAGTGAGCACACCAATAGAGATCGATGTCTGGTCCGATGTTGTCTGTCCTTGGTGTTTTATCGGCAGGCGCCGATTGCAGAAAGCGATAGCAACTCATTCAGATGGTCGCGAGGTCATAGTTCGGCATAGAGCTTTTCAACTACAGCCTGCTGCAAGAGAAATTGTCCGCACAGATGAAATGCTCGCCTCGAAATATAAAGTGGATAAAGCTCAAGTGGCGCAGATGCAAGCAAATGTCTGCTCAATCGCAGATGGCGAAGGTCTCTGTTACGACTTAAGTGAAACCTACTCAGGCAACACAGCTGATGCTCATCGCCTCATTCTCTGGGCAGAAGAAAGTGGGCTTGGAGATGCCCTTCTTGAAGCTCTCTATTCCGCCTACTTTGAGAAGAAGCGATCAATCTTCACTCATGAAGATTTACTTTCTATCGCAAGTGAAGTGGGAATTAATAGTCAGGCAGCAAAGGATCTTCTCAATTCAGATTCCTATATGGATCAGGTGAATCAGGATCAAGAGTTGGCAGCTCAACTGGGGGCCAATGGCGTGCCCTTCTTTGTGATTGATATGAAGTTTGGAATCTCAGGGGCTCAGCCCCAGGAAGTTTTCAATCAGATATTCACCCAAGAGGTGTGATTTCACCCCAACAACTCACCCTTGAAGGGGTGAGTTAACCTTTTCAGCGGGGTGAATATGCGAGAGCCTTCACCCATGCCAGGTGATAAGAATCTAGGAATCACCCTTTCTCGCACCCTCATTCCCACCCTTCCGCCTGAGTACCTCTCCCGCCGCCATCTCTTTCCAAGGATTGATAACGAGAGATCTGGTACCACCTTTGTTATAGCTCCTGCTGGATATGGAAAGACAACTCTGGTTGCTGAGTGGGCGCAAAACCACAGTAAGAAAGTCATTTGGGTAACTGTCGCCAACGGCGATAGCAACAATGAAATGTCAGCGATGGTGATAGCTGCTACTCGTAGAGTCATCCCAGGTTTTGCCCCATGGTTTGAATCCGAATATCCCATTCGACCAACTGAGTTAATTCGCAGGTGGGGAAATGAGCTACTTCAGACAGGCCGTGACTATGTTTTCGTTCTCGATAATTTGCGATCCCAAGAGGATGAAGATGTTGAAATCGCAGCACAGCTGATTGCGCAATTTCCGGAGAATCTTCATTTTGTGGCTATTCGCAATTCAGAGATTGAGGAAATTTATTCTGTCTGCGCTTCAAGAGGCCCGATAAAGGTCATCAATCAAAATGATCTCCGATTCTCAGATGAAGAGATCGAAAGTTATGCACTCACCTCTGATGTTGCACTCAACTCACAATCAAGAGAAATCCTTGCAGCCGGCGCAGGATGGCCAGCAGCAACCTCTCTCCTGCTTGCGCACCTCGAAATCAATGGCGATGTTGGTGATATCGAGAAAATCCTGGGCTCTCAATCAGAACCACTAAGGGCGCTTGTTGAAATGGTTATTTCTCAGACAGATCCTGAAGTTTTGGATATTTGCGAAAAACTATCCGTTCTAGAGATTTTTACCGATGAACAGGCGCAATTAGTACTAGAGAGCTCCTATTCATATGATCTTCTAAGCCATATCGCATATAAGGGGGAGATTTTTGCTCATCTAAGAGATGTTCAAGGCTCATATTCCTTCTCGCCAATGGTGCGACAAGTTCTCAATGAGAGACTTCGCCAAAGAGGGTCTCTGAAAATGGATCTGCACAAGAAACTCATAACCTACTTTGAGAGTATCCACGCCCCTAGCGAAGCAATTGTTCATGCATTTCAATCTGGAAATGTTGAGAAAATTACCGAACTTTTTCCCGATGCAGCACGCATCAAGCAGGCGCAGGGCAAAGGTGGCGAACTCCTTCGTTGGTCTGTCTTTGCAGGGCAGTCACCTGAGGATGGTGAATTAAAGCGTTTGACTCTGGTGATCACTGGTTTACTGGCAGATCTTGATTTTGCAGGAGCTGCAATCGAAATTGCAAAACTTCAACTACTTTCGCAAAGTCCAGATATTTCTCAGTTCTATCGGGATTTTGCAGTGGCTGCAACGGCATATTCAGCCTTGAGCTTAGGAAATTTCAAAGAAGTTGAGGAAATAGTAAAGACAGTCAAAGTTGGAACTTCTGACTGTCTATTGGGAGTGGACGATCAGATAAATCTCCTTCGCGTGCTTGCAACAAAACGCTATATCTGGAATCAATCTGAAGGCGTTGAGGAAGTCTTCTTGCTGGCTCAAGAACTGGGAAAGCAGACAAAACTCAGCACTTCGCATACTTTTCTCACTGCGATAAATGCGATGTATCTTCATCAGCGCGGTGAATATCGACGAGCACATGAAATGGCTACTGGTGCATTAAATCAATATCAACGCAATGGTTTTGTGGGAAGCCATGGCCCACTAGATGTTATGTATATCATCGGTCGCTGCCTGCTTGAATTCTCAAGACCACAAGAGGCTTTGCTGCTATTCGAAAAGATTCGAAATTATTCCTACCAGTGGAAGATGTGGCATTGGTATTTCGCTTCAGATAATCATATTATTCAATTCCATACTTACAACGGCAATCACAGAGAGTCACTCGAGAGAATCAAGAGAGCTCGAGAGTTTGCCGCAACAATTCTTTCTGATCATAACCTTGACACTTTCATTGATATCAGCGAGATGAATGTTCGCCGCAGTTTGAAGGATTTTGATCGCCTGGAAAAGCTGATTTCTAGGGCGCCAGATATTCGTGATACGCAGCAATTTCGAATGGCTCTTGATGAATTCAAGGGGAGGAAGACCATCAATGATGATGCAAAGAAGCTTCCTGCCAACAATCCGAGAGATCTAATCTGGAAATACCTCACAGAAGTCTCCCTCAATATTGATACGGAGAATGTAGCCCTGCCTGCCATGCAGAAAGCAATGAAGGTTGGTTCGGAGGTTGGCGCAAAAGAGACCTTTCTTCGCCAACGAAATGAGATGGGCAATTTGATTATCAAAGTAGCAAACGAATTCCCAACCGTTTACAACGAAGAGCTCGCCTCTGCAATGGCCGAGAGGATTAAGGAGCGCGGAAAGAATATGAGTTCAAATCATCCTGCATTAACAAAGCGTGAACTTGAAATTCTGCGACAACTTTCCACGGGTCGTACTTTGACTGTGATTCATTCGCGGTCAGAGATCGGCCAAACAAT
>CALEZA010000008.1 GCA_937927965.1 uncultured Candidatus Planktophila sp. | reverse complement strand
AACCCGACCTCCTCTGGACTAAGACGGCCACGGTATTTCCGTGACAGGAGGGTTACAAACCTTCATCGTGGGGCCACATAGCCTTACTGAATCAGGAGGATAAGGGTAACTCGCACCCTGAAATAAGCGAAATTCCCTCTTAAATTGCCAGATCTGGAAGCCACTCGCTCCTGAAATTGGCCTCGCGAGGGTGGCGGCGAGCCAGGGCGATAGCTAAGGCGAGAGAGGCTGCGATGCGAATCAAGGTAGCTGCCGCATATGCCTTCACGCCAAGTCCCGAGGCAGCACCTGTAACAGTTGCCAGATGTTGCCAGATAGCGATGTGATACATCATCTCTGCAATCTGCCAGAACCAAAACCATGAGAGATCTCGTTTATCAACGATTGCAAGCAACACAAGGGGTGCTAACCAAAGAACATATTGTGGGGAGTAGACCTTGCTCACAGCCATCACAAGGATAAAGATGTAGAGAGCTGAGTGAGAAAGTGAGAGCGTCTCTCTCGTTTGAAGCAAGAAGATTGCAACTGCTGCAACTCCACTGAGAAGAACAAGTATGGAGAGATAGTTAATGTGAGTTAAGTTCACACCAAAGACGCTGAGTGCATACCAGAGAGATCCCCAGTCTGCTTGGCGATCTAAATTGAGTTTGAAAAACCTCCACCATCCATCTGGTGTTGTGATTGCAAAGGGAAGATTGATGATTGCAAAGGTTCCAATGCTCACACTTGCATAGATAAAGAACTGTCTCAACGCTGATTTGCGAATGAAATAGATAAAGATCGGCAAGAGCAAAATGATTGGAAAGAATTTGGTTGCGATTGATACACCAAGTGCTAAAGCGCTATCTCTATACCTACCTTTATCAAAGAGATAGATTGATAGAAGCATTGTTGCAATCGCCCAGATATCCCAATTGATATAGAGCGCAGCAATTGCGGTTGGTGTGATTGCATAGAGATATGAATACTCTGGCTTGATGCGATGAAAAAGAAGTATGGTGAAGATAAAGAGTGCGCCTAATAAAAGTGCATTGAGGCGGAAATATCCAATGGGAGAGTTGGTGATCTGAGCAGTTGCCCACATCACCACACCTTGAAGTACTGGATATTCAACTGCTTGTTCGCCGCCGCTATAGGCCCATTCGCCTTTTCCAAAAGCTCTCTCGCTCACAAGAGCTGGAAGATCGCTATAACAGGCATGGACATATTGATCGGGAGTAGCCCAAGTAACGCTCTCGCAATGGCTAAATTTAAAGTAGGAGAAGAGTGAAGCGAGAATTGCTAACGCAACGAGAAGGCGAGTGCCTACACGCATCTATTTACTCGATTACTTCTTCTTCATTGATTGCTTGCCACCGCTTGTCATCACAACAGGATCTAGTCCTCCGATATTGGCAGGCTGTGGAAATTCCATTACAGGCTGATCTTTAAGGGCGCCCTTCATAAAGGCGGTCCAAATTCGAGCCGGGAAAGTTCCACCTGTTACTGAAGTGAGACCTCCAATGCCGTTCAGGGATTCAGATGCGCTATCGCGGAAGAGTGAGACAGATGCAGCAAGTTGTGGTGTGTAAGCGCTAAACCAAGCAGAAGCATTTGATTG
This sequence comes from uncultured Candidatus Planktophila sp., assembly GCA_937927965.1. GTDB lineage: Bacteria > Actinomycetota > Actinomycetes > Nanopelagicales > Nanopelagicaceae > Planktophila. The sequence goes on along the minus strand of CALEZA010000008.1, from coordinate 1,500 downwards.
TGATGTTCCAGTCTTACCTGCTGCAGGGCGACCCAGCGAAAGGGCTGCTGCGCCTGTTCCACCGTTGACTACAGATTTAAGTGCATAGGTCAGATCTGCCATCACATCTTTACTAAATACCTCTTGTGTTTGTGCCTTACCTTGATACAGAACACCCTTATTTGGGCCGATGACTTCTGCAACCATATATGGCCGTGCATAGATTCCATTAGCTGCAAATGTGGCATAGGCGTTAGCAACATCGATCACATGGGGGCTTGCAACACCGAGTGAGACAGATGGCGTTGGCATCATTGCAACTGATTCAGGAATTCCTGCGCGGCGTGCTACATCGACCACTTTATCTAGACCTGCCTTAATTCCCAGGGGAACATAGACGGTATTAATGGAGTGCTGAGTTGCAGTCATAAGATCGACTTGGCCCCAACCTTCATCACCGTAATTGCTCACAAGATATGGCTTACCTAAATCATCAAATGTCTGCGGTGTATCGCCATTCCACATTGAAGTTAGTGGGATTCCTTGTTCAAGTGCTGCAACAAGGGCAAATGGTTTAAAGGTAGATCCAGCTAGCGCAATGGATTGAGTAGCATCGTTTAATTGGCGCACTACATAGTCTTTTCCACCATACATGGCGATGACCTCGCCAGTGCCTGGGCGAATAGCAACGAGACCAATATGGAGATTTGTTGGAGCGGGCTTTGGAGTTAATTTATTAACAGCATCAACTGCAGATTGCTGAGCTCTCTGCTCGAGTGTTGTCTTGATGACATATCCACCAATCATCAACTGCTCTTGTGAGAATCCTAGTTTGCTCAACTCTTTTTGAACAGCGTCAATGATGTATCCCTTAGGGCCACTCAGTGATCCACCCGTTGTGCGAGGTGAGACGACAGGCATCTTCGCAGCTGCTGCCTCTTCCTTAGTAATCCACTTCTCATCCAACATTCCTTGGATCACATAATGAAAGCGTGCCTCGAGTCGCGCTGCATTGCGCTTGCGCTGCTCAGTATCACCAAAGTTGGGATCATAGAGACCTGGTGAGCGCAAAATGCTTGCGATCACCGCAGATTGTGAGATGGAGAGCTGGTTTGCATTGCGATTGAAGTATTGCTGGGCTGCTGTCTGCACGCCATATGAGCCGCGACCAAAATAGATTGTGTTGAGATAGTTCTCAAGAATCTGATCCTTAGTCATCGCATTCTCTAATTTGAGAGAGATAACAAGTTCTTTAATCTTTCTTTGAATACTTCGCTCTGGTGTGAGGAATGCCGTCTTTGCATACTGTTGTGTGATTGTTGAACCACCGCGTCCTTGGCCAAGAGTTAACACATTCGATAGAACTGCTTGTCCAATGCCTGTGATGCTAAAAGCACGGTTGGAGTAGAAGTTGCGATCTTCTGCAGCCATTACTGCATAGCGAAGTCGAAGTGGAATTTTTGCAAGAGGAAGAATTTGACGATTCTGTGCACCGATGCGACCAATCTCTGGTCCATCTGC
>CALEZA010000007.1 GCA_937927965.1 uncultured Candidatus Planktophila sp. | reverse complement strand
GATCTTCTGGCTTTGCAGAACCATCGTGGAGTCCTGAGAGACGCTTGAGAGGCGTAAAACGCCACGCCTCTTCACGACCTGTAGGTGTGTGGTTTTCAAGGAGATTGCTCTGAAGTGTTGTCATTAACCGACAGCTCCTTCCATCTGAAGTTCAATCAAGCGATTGAGTTCAAGTGCATACTCCATAGGTAGCTCGCGAGCAATTGGCTCGATGAAGCCACGGACGATCATCGCCATAGCTTCATCTTCATTAAGACCGCGAGACATGAGATAGAAGAGCTGATCATCTGAGATTTTTGAGACAGTAGCCTCATGACCCATCGATACATCATCTTCACGAATATCAACATAAGGATATGTATCTGAACGCGAGATTGTGTCTACAAGAAGAGCATCGCACTTAACAGTACTTGCTGAATGATGAGCGCCTTCCTGTACCTGTACTAGTCCACGATATGAAGTGCGACCTCCACCGCGAGCAACTGACTTAGAAATTACAGACGATGATGTGTAAGGAGCTGCGTGAACCATCTTCGCTCCAGAATCCTGATGCTGACCAGGACCAGCAAAGGCAAGTGAGAGAGTCTCACCCTTTGCATGAGGACCCATCAACATCACAGCTGGATACTTCATTGTGACCTTTGAGCCGATATTTCCATCAACCCATTCCATTGTTGCACCTTCTTCACAGATGGCGCGCTTTGTCACAAGGTTATAAACATTGTTTGACCAGTTTTGAATTGTTGTATATCGAACGCGTGCGCCCTTCTTAACAATTATTTCAACAACTGCTGAGTGCAATGAGTCCGACTTATAGATAGGAGCTGTGCAGCCTTCAACATAGTGAATGTAGGAATCTTCATCAGCGATGATCAATGTGCGCTCGAACTGGCCCATATTCTCCGTGTTGATTCGGAAATATGCCTGAAGAGGAATATCAACATGAACGCCCTTAGGGACATAAATGAAGGATCCACCAGACCACACTGAAGTATTGAGTGCAGCGAACTTGTTATCGCCTACTGGAATAACAGTTCCGAAATACTCCTTGAAGAGTTCAGGATGCTGCTTCAAACCGCTATCTGTATCAAGGAAGATCACGCCCTGCTTCTCAAGATCTTCTCGGATTGAGTGGTAGACAACCTCAGACTCATACTGCGCTGCAACACCTGAAACCAACCGCTGCTTTTCAGCTTCTGGGATACCGAGGCGATCGTATGTGTTTTTAATTTCTTCTGGCAGATCATCCCAAGTTGCTGCCTGCTTCTCAGTTGAGCGCACGAAATACTTGATAGTGTCGAAGAAGATTCCAGAAAGATCTGAACCCCATGACGGCATTGGCTTCTTATCAAAGAGAGCTAAGCCTTTTAGGCGAAGATCGAGCATCCACTGTGGCTCTGACTTCTTAGAACTAATGTCTCGAACAACCTCTTCGCTCAGGCCTCGCTTGGCATTTGTGCCAGCATCATTGCCATCAGACCAGCCGTATTCATAGTTTCCAAGACCCTCGAGTTCTGGGTGTGCAGTTGTCATGAGCGCGCCTTTCCAGACGATAGTTGTTTCTTATTTTTAGGTACGAATGTGGTGCACACACCATCGCCATGTGCGATGGTGGCTAAACGCTGAACATGGGTGCCAAGCAATTTGGAGAAGAGTTCGGTTTCCGCTTCACATAACTGCGGAAATTCTGCGGCAACATGTGCGATGGGACAGTGGTGCTGGCAAATCTCTTCGCCTAATCCCCTATTTTGAACAGTTGTTGCATAACCCTGCTCAGTCAGAAATTCTGCAAGAGCTTGAGATTTATCTTTCGCCTTCTCAATTCGTGCGCCAGCTTTTCTTTCGATCTCATCTGCGCGAGATTGTGCAAAAGCTGTAACGAGATGATCTCCTGAATGAGAAGAGATGAACTTCAGGGCTGCTACAGCTAAATCATCATAGGAATGCTCAAACTTTTCACGACCATCATCTGTCATGATGAAAACCTTTGAGGGTCTTCCGCGTCCACGGGTCAGAGCGCTATGTGGCTCACGAGCTTCTAGGATTCCGTCTGCAATGAGATGATCCAAATGGCGACGCACTCCTGCTGGAGTCAGGCCAAGGCGCTCCCCGATGACAACGGCAGTCGATGGACCGTTTTCGAGGACGGAGCGAGCTACGGCGCTTCGTGTACTCAGTTCATCGATTTTCACAACAGTATTGTGTCTTAATTCCCACCTGCGTGCCACTCGGAAGACACGCTTGCGGCGGTAGGCTACGGGCTATGCGAGCTGAGCGATTCTTAACCCCAGTTACCCGCATCCTTCTGGCTCTTCAAGCTCTCTTAGTCCTCACTGGTGGGGCTGTTCGAGTCACAGGCTCTGGACTTGGATGTCCCACTTGGCCTGAGTGCACTGCAGATTCATACACTCCTGTAGAAGGCCAAGCTGAGGGAGCATTCCATGCTTGGATCGAATTCGGCAATCGATTGCTCACCTTCCTTCTTCTCTTTGCGGCAATCGCCGTAGTCGCTCTCGTTCTCTATCTGCGCCGAAAGGATTTGCGTCTTCTGGCTCTCTCGCAGATTGCAGGAATTTTGGGTCAGGGAGTCTTAGGTGGAATCACTGTCCTTACCAAACTTAATCCATTAGCAGTTGCATCTCACTTCATCCTCTCCATTGGACTTATTGCTGCGTCGCATTCTTTAGTAATGAGAAGCTATGCAATGCGAGTCGGAACACCTAAAACATATCCTGTGCTTGCCTTCCACACATTGCTCACATTTATTGTCATCGCTGCGGGAACACTAGTAACTGGTGCTGGTCCGCATGCTGGTGATGCCGATGCACCGAGGTTGAAGATTGCGGTGGCCACTGTTGCAGGAATCCATGGCTATCTCGTTGTCGCACTACTCCTATTAACTCTCTATGCGATATATAAGAAGCCATCAGATGAATCTCAGAGATACCTCATTATTTTCCTAGCGATTGCAATCGCACAGGGAGCCATTGGTTACATCCAATATCTTCTAAGAGTTCCTGAAGAACTCGTGATTGCTCACCTTTTAGGTTCATCAATACTTTGGATAGCAGCGTGGCGTATCCGACTCACCCAGTACTACATAGTTGAAAGCAAGTAATAGGAGATAACAATGACAACACTCAAAGGCTGGACTGAACTCGATGATCGCGCTGTTGCAGTAGCTCGCGCTCTCGCTATGGATGCAGTGCAGAAGGTTGGCAATGGCCATCCAGGTACTGCAATGTCTCTTGCCCCTGTTGCTTACAATCTCTTTCAGCGCCATCTGCGCCATGACCCATCAGATCCACAATGGCTAGGTCGTGACCGTTTTGTTCTCTCCTGTGGCCACTCATCGCTGACTCTCTACACACAGCTCTTCTTTAGCGGTTACGGCCTTGAGATGGAAGATATGCAATCTTTCCGAACTTGGGGCTCTCTTACACCTGGCCATCCAGAATACGGTCACACAGCAGGTGTGGAAACAACTACTGGTCCACTCGGTGCAGGAGTTGCTACAGCAGTGGGTATGGCTATGGCAGCACGCTATGAACGAGGATTGCTCGATCCATCTGCTCCAGAGGGTCAGTCAATTTTCGATCACGACATCTGGGTCTTGTGCTCAGATGGTGATCTCCAAGAGGGTGTAAGCGCTGAAGCATCATCACTTGCAGGTACTCAAGCGCTCGGAAATCTCAATGTGATTTATGACGATAACCGTATTTCAATTGAAGGTGATACTCATGTGGCCTTCACAGAAGATGTTGCTGCTAGATATCGTGCATACGGTTGGCATGTGCAGGAGGTTGCAGCCCTTGAAGATGGCAACATTGACTTAGTTGCCCTCGATGCTGCAATGGTTGCCGCAAAGGCTGAGCGCACCAAACCATCGCTTATCCGTATGCACTCTGTCATCGCATGGCCTGCTCCAAAACTTCGCGGAACAGCTAAATCTCACGGCTCAGCTCTGGGAGATGAAGAGATTGCAGCAACCAAGGTTGCTCTGGGACTGAACCCTGATGAAAAGTTTGCTATGCCCGCAGATGTCTTCGCACATGTTCGCTCTGTAAAAGATCGTGGAGCGCAATTGCGTTCTGAATGGAATACCCGATTTGAAAAATGGAGTTCAGAAAACAGCGAAAAGGCTGAACTTCTAAAGCGCCTTGTAAAGCGTGAACTTCCAACAGGATGGGATGCAGACCTTCCTATATTTGAGGCTGGTAAGGATGTCGCCACTCGCGCAGCTTCCGGCAATGTGATTAATGCAATTGCTAAGTCACTTCCTGAATTCTGGGGAGGCTCAGCCGATCTCGCTGAATCCAATAACACCACTATTGAAGGCGGAGATTCATTCCTTCCAGCATCTAGTGCCATGAAAAATGCCAATCCATATGGACGAATCATTCACTTTGGAATTCGTGAGCACGCTATGGGTTCTATTCTTAATGGAATTACACTTCATGGTCTAACGAGAACTTTCGGTGGAACATTTGCAGTCTTTAGCGACTACATGCGCCCGACTGCTCGTCTAGCAGCACTTATGGATATTCCAACGACCTTTGTCTGGACTCATGACTCAATTGGATTAGGTGAAGATGGGCCAACTCACCAGCCTATTGAGCACCTTGCAGCGATGAGAGCTATTCCAAACTTTGCAGTGATTCGTCCAGCAGATGGAAATGAAGTCACACAGGCATGGAAGTCAGTACTGACTCGCAAGAAGCCTGCTGGACTCTTCCTCTCCCGCCAAAATCTCCGTACAGTAGATCGCACGACACACGGTGCAGCTTCTGGCGTGGATAAGGGTGCATATATTCTCAAAGAGGCATCAAAGAACCCTGATGTGGTCATAATTGCAACAGGGTCAGAAGTTGCCCTTGCCTTAGATTCGCAATTTGCTCTTGAATCAAAGGGGATTTCAACTCGCGTTGTCAGCGCTCCTTGCCTTGAGTGGTTTAATGAACAGCCTCTCTCCTACCGTGAGAGCGTGCTACCAAAGGCTGCTCGCCTTCGAGTAAGCGTTGAAGCTGGAATCTCCCAAGGTTGGCGCGAATATGTCGGAGATTCAGGGTTAATCATTTCCATCGATCACTTCGGTGCTTCAGCAGGTGCTGGCAAGCTCTTTGCTGAGTTTGGATTCACTGCAGAGCGCATCACTGCCGAGATTGAAAAGGCACTTGCGTGAGTATTGAACTCTCTGGTTCATCTCTTTCAAAAGTAGATCGCAGCTCTGCCAGATATTCATATTTGCGAGAGGTGCATCACCGCATCGCCCGCAAAGATGCTCACACATGGGGCGAGGCAGCTTCAGCTGAGGCTGCAATCCGTCTGAACTGGGTTGACCTTCCTGAGACATCACCTCTTCTTCATGACAGCGTGATGGACATGACCGAGCATTTCGAAGGTAAAAATCGAGTCGTTCTCTGTGGGATGGGCGGATCTTCTCTTGCTCCAGAAGTTCTCTCTAAAACATATGGACGAGAGATCTTCATCGTTGACTCCACCGACCCTCACTACATCGAAAATGCTCTCTCTGGCGACATCTCCAAGACGGTTTTCGTTGTTAGCTCAAAATCTGGTTCAACAATTGAAACTTCCTCTCAACGCGCCTTCTTCCAATCACAAGTCGAGGCTGCGGGGCTCAATCCCACAGATCACATCGTCTTTGTGACAGATCCTGGTTCACCGCTAGATGTTGAAGTTCGAGCATCGGGATTTCAGGTGATTAATGCTGACCCAAATGTGGGTGGGCGATTTAGCGCTCTTAGTGCTTTTGGAGTAGTTCCCGCAATACTTGCAAAGATCGACATCTGGAGTGATTTAAAGCAAGCACACGAAGCTAAAGCAAGCTTCCTCGAATTCGATGAAGCCATTCTCGATGTTGCATATCTTTTCAGTGAAGTCGCAGGTCAATACATTGGTTTCACAGACCACGGCTCAGAAGTTCCGGGCCTCTCCGATTGGATTGAGCAACTCATCGCAGAGTCCACTGGAAAGGATGGTCGCGGCCGACTTCCAATCGTCTGTGAGTCGGTGGAAGCTGCCGAAGTTGGTGACATTTTCACAGTCGCTTTCTCAGAAGCTGGTGCTGACCTAAATGTGGTTGCTCCTCTAGGCGCACATTTCATCTTTTGGGAGTGGGTCACAGCAATTCTTGGCGCAGCACTTGAAATTGATCCCTTTAATCAACCGAATGTCACTGAGGCAAAAGAGCAGACTCTTGCCCTCTTACAAGAGTGGACCAAGGATGAAGTCACAACAATTGACTCCCCTAAAGCAGATTGCATTGAAGGAAGCGTAGAGATCTTTGGAACTGGTTCCTCTGTAAAAGATGCACTGAACTCCCTGATTGATAACTCATCAGCAGATGGATATATCTCAATCATGGCGTATATGGATCGCATCGATGATGTCGCTCTTGAAGAGTTGCGCTCGTTGATAGCTGCCAAATCAGGCAAGCCAACTACCTTCGGTTGGGGACCTCGATTTATGCACTCAACAGGTCAGTTCCACAAGGCAGGTCAGCCGAATGGTTCCTTTATTCAGCTCACAGGCGGTATTGATACCGACTTCGACATTCCAGGCAGAAGTTTCTCCTTTGGAACTCTCGTCACAGCGCAAGCTCTGGGAGATGGAAGAGCACTTGCCAAAAGAAAATACCCACTACTTCGTCTGCACTCAGCAGATCGTGTAGCGGGTATTCAAGAGATTCTCGCAGCTGCGAGAACTCTTTAAATCTTATTCGAGGTCATCGCCGCGAAGTTTGCGAAGTGCGTCCTCTAGAATTTTTGCGCCTTCCGCATCTGTGCGGCGCTCTTTAACATAAGCAAGGTGAGTCTTGTAAGGAACATTGACTACAGCACTTGGCGGATTGTTGCGATCACGACCTGCAGGAAGACCACACTTTGGGCAATCCCATTGATCAGGGTGAACTACAGTCTCCTCAACAGCGAATGAAACTGCTGTCTCGTGTCCTTTTCCGCACCAGTAGAGAACTGTGGAGCGTTCAATACGATCTCCACGCTCTGCTTCGCCCATTGGGCCTGCGCCCACACGACTTCCACGAATTGCACTTGCCATTGTTTAGCCCTTCAAAACGATAGAGAGACCGATAACAGCTGCAAACCAGAGTCCGCCAACAACAATTGTGATGCGATCAAGGTTGCGCTCAACGACGGATGAACCGCCATAGTTAGAGGAAACTCCACCACCAAAGAGATCTGATAGTCCTGAGCCCTTACCCTTGTGAAGAAGGACAAGGAGGATCATCAAAATGCTTGTGATGATCAGAAAGATTGATAGTGCTAAAGCCACGGATAACTCCTCTTACGGTTAGGGGGCAAGAATAGCCAATATTGAGGTGAAGTTCTTACTCCGACTGAGCGTGGAACTTTACAATTTTCGCTAATTCTTCAGGATCTAGGCTCGCTCCTCCGATGAGGGCTCCATCGACATCCTCTTGCTTCATGATTTCTACGATATTGGCAGACTTCACTGAACCGCCGTAGAGAATTCGCATATTTGCAGCAATCTCACTTGAGCCAATCTGCTCAACCTCTTCACGAATTGCAGCACACACTTCCTGAGCATCCTCAGGTGTGGCGGTCTTGCCTGTACCAATAGCCCACACTGGCTCGTATGCAATAACAATCTTCTTGAGCTCAGGCTTTGTAAAGCCTTCAAGGCCTGCACGCACTTGGCGAATTACATGCGAGACATGTGTTCCTGACTCACGGATAGAGAGCTCTTCGCCCACGCAGAAGATGGGAGTGAGTTCGTTAGCAAGAGCTGCCTTAATCTTGCGATTAATGAGCGCGTCATCTTCGTGATGGATAGCTCTGCGCTCTGAGTGCCCGATAACAACAAAGGTGCAACCAAGCTTTGCAAGCATGCTTCCAGAGATATCTCCAGTAAATGCACCAGATGCTTCAGGAGATAGATCCTGTGCGCCGTATTGAATTCGGAGACGATCTCCATCGACCATTGTCTGAATGGAGCGAATATCTGTAAATGGCGGGATGATAGCCACATCAACTGCGTCGTAATCTTTATCTTCAAGAGAGTACACAAGCTTTTGTGCGACAGCGATCGCCTCAAGGTGATTGAGGTTCATCTTCCAGTTACCTGCCATCAGTGGCTTACGCATTATTACTCCTTGATAGTTGTAGTGTGAAAATTAGAGACCAAGTGCTTGAAGACCAGGAAGTTCTTTACCCTCTAGGTATTCAAGGGAAGCGCCACCACCTGTAGAGATGTAGCCGAATTCGCTATCTTTAAATCCAAGAGCACGAACAGCTGCAGCAGAATCGCCGCCGCCTACAACAGAAATTCCACTCACCTCTGTGAGGGCTGCGGCGACTACCTTGGTGCCATTAGCGAATGCAGCGAACTCAAAGACTCCCATTGGACCATTCCAGAAAACGGTTTTGCATTCACGGATAGCTGCGGCAAATGCAGCTGCAGAGTCAGGGCCAATATCGAGACCCATCTGATCTGATGGGATGGCATCTGCCGCAACGATTGTTGCTGGAGAATCTGCTGCAAAAGCTGGCGCAACGACAATATCTGTAGGAAGAACTAAACGGACACCTTTATCTGCTGCCTCTTGAATAAGGTTTCGGACTGTATCGAGCATCTCGCTTTCAACAAGTGACTTACCAATTTCATGACCTTGAGCTGCAAGGAATGTAAAGACCATTCCACCACCGATAGCCATCACATCAACTTTGCCTAACAAGTTTGAGATAACACCTAGCTTGTCTGAAACCTTTG
>CALEZA010000006.1 GCA_937927965.1 uncultured Candidatus Planktophila sp. | reverse complement strand
CATCCTGCAATGTGGTTCAACGACGCAACCCAAGCAAATGTTGCAACTCTTCGTGAGCGCGGCTATTTGGTAATGGAACCAGAAACTGGAGCTCTCACGAGCGGAGATTCGGGTAAGGGTCGATTCCCAACGACTGAATCAATATTGGAAGTCTTTCAAGGTTCACTTTTGCACGAAGGAGACCTTAAAGGCCGTAAGGTCCTCATCACAGCAGGCGGAACTCGTGAACCTATTGATCCCGTTCGCTACATAGGAAATAAATCCAGTGGTCTTCAAGGTATAGCAATAGCACAAGAGGCTCTGAGTCGCGGAGCAGAAGTTGTCTTGATAGCCGCCAATATTTCTCACGAGATACCCGAAGGACTTCGTTTAATAGAAGTTGAGACAGCAGCACAGATGCAAGATGCCCTTAATTCTGAGTTTGAAGGCTGTGACATTCTCGTGATGGCGGCAGCCGTGGCAGATGCGCGGCCAGAATCAATAAGTAACTCCAAAATTAAGAAGAGTGATTACTCAAATATCTCGTTAATTCCTAACCCTGATTTGCTGGGGACTATAACTGCAAATAAGTCGCATCAAGTTGTTGTTGCCTTTGCTGCAGAGACTGAAGCAAATGCTCGTGACCTAGCCTTAGAAAAGATGACTAAAAAGAGGGCAGATCTGATTTATCTCAACAATGTCTCACATGGCGAAATTTTCGGTTCGACTCAAACGCAGGGAGTTATCCTTGATAGTAATGGAAATAGCCAAGAAGTGACAAAGACCTCAAAGAGAGAACTTGCCCGACTACTTCTAGATTCCGCAGTTTCACAGCTCAATAAGTTAGGATAACGCCATGTCAAAGCGCCTCTTTACATCAGAATCAGTAACCGAAGGTCACCCAGATAAGATTGCAGATCAGATCTCTGACGCAATTCTTGACTCTTTGCTCTCACAAGATCCATCAAGTCGTGTTGCTGTTGAAACCCTCATTACAACAGGTCAAGTGCATGTGGCGGGGGAAGTTACTACCAACGGATATGCAGATGTAATGGGAATTGTTCGAGATACTGTTATTGGTATTGGGTATGACTCTTCGGTTAAGGGCTTTGATGGAAATAGTTGCGGCGTCTCCATTTCTATTGGACAGCAATCTCCAGACATTGCTCAAGGAGTAGATGATGCCTTTGAACACCGTGTCGCATCGGCATCTGACCCTCTCGACCTACAAGGTGCAGGTGACCAAGGTCTTATGTTTGGTTATGCCTGCGATGACACCAAAGAGCTAATGCCACTACCTATATATCTGGCCCACCAACTCTCTCAACAACTCTCAAAGGTTCGCAAGAGTGGAGAGCTTGCATATCTTCGTCCTGATGGAAAGACACAGGTCACAATTGAGTATGACGGTGACCGAGCCGTAGCACTCGACACAGTTGTCATCTCAAGTCAGCATGCCGAAGAAGTTGATGTTGCGGCAAAGCTCACGCCAGAAATTATCAAGCTCGTCATCGATCCAATCTTGGAGAAGATCGATCTCCCTCGCAAGGATCTGCGAACCCTCATTAATCCCACTGGTCGCTTCGTCGTTGGTGGTCCTATGGGCGATGCTGGGCTAACCGGAAGAAAGATCATTGTTGATACTTACGGAGGAATGGCCCGCCATGGTGGCGGAGCGTTCTCTGGTAAGGATCCTTCAAAGGTAGATCGCTCAGCTGCTTATGCCATGCGATGGGTTGCCAAGAATGTCGTGGCGGCAGGACTTGCACGCCGTTGTGAGGTTCAAGTTGCATATGCAATTGGTAAAGCTCAGCCTGTTGGAGTCTTTGTTGAGACTTTTGGTACTGAAACTGTGCCTGTTGCAAAAATTCAAAGCGCAGTCACTGAGGTCTTTGATCTCCGACCTGCAGCAATCATTCGTGACCTTAATCTGCTTCGTCCCATCTATTCTCAAACAGCCTCTTATGGCCACTTTGGAAGAGAGCTTCCTGATTTCACTTGGGAGAAGACAGATAGAGTCGCAGCACTCCAAGCAGCAGTGAAGTAAATATTTCTGTGTGTAGACGGTGAGCGATAAACCACTTCGGCTTAAACGAGAAGTAGCAACCTCTCCTCATTCACGCTCTAGCACTGCAAAAGTCAGCGTTGATGTGTGGGTTGACGCTGGCGTCTATCACTTAGATTCAACCTTCACATACGCACTCCCAGAGACTCTTCAAGCTACTGTCCATGTTGGATCCTTTCTCCTAGTTCCCTTCAATGGCAGGGAAGTAACTGCTGTAGTTCTCAATATCAATGAGAACGGTAAGGAATCTAACCTCAAGCTCGCCCTCAAAGTTCTAGGTCATATTCCGCAACTCACACCACCACTCATTGAACTCATAGAACTTGCTTCTCGCAGGTATGCAGCACACCCTTTTGATCTCATCCGTTCAGCAATACCTTCCCGTGTAATCGGTGTTGAAAAGGAATTTGAATTTAGGGCCATCGCGGTCCTTCCAAAAAAGGAAGAATCTCACCGCCTCTATCTCCAATTACCACCGTCGCGATCCCGCACTGAATTAATCGCCTCTAAGGTGGCTGAGTCGAGACTAAATGGCGGAACCCTGGTGGTTCTTCCAGACTCCAGAAGTGTGGAGGAATTATCGAGAGAGCTAGAGGCTAGGGGCCTTAACCATGCTGTCTTAGATTCAAGTTTAGGTAAGAGTGAGAATTATCGAAATTTCCTTCGGGTTCGAACTGGTGAGGTAAATCTCCTCATTGGTACTCGGTCCTCAATTTTTGCTCCTGTTGCACATCTATCGACAATTATCATCTATAACGAAGGTTCGGAACATTTCTATGAACAGCGTTCACCTGGATGGAATGTCAGAGATATTGCGCTCTTGCGAAATCATTCCGAAGGCGTCAATCTCACTTTCATTGGCTATAACCCTTCGACTGAAATCTCTCGACTCATTGATGAAGGATGGATTCAATACAAGAGAAGTAGGGAGAAGATTCAGGTATTTGCTGAAATTTCTCATCACGGTGAATTGTTACCCTCACGCTCCCTAGGACGAGTTAAGAAAGCACTCTCCAAAGGTCCTGTTCTCTTTCTTGTTCCGCTAAAAGGATATGCGCAGGCAATTCGTTGCGGGAAATGCCGCACTATCTCTAAATGTGCATGTGGAGGTTCGCACATAAAATCGTCTTCAACCGCTCCAGTCTCTTGCTCTCACTGCCTCACACCCGCTTTCGATTGGAAGTGTGCTTGGTGTGAAAGCGTCGTTCCGGCGCTGGCATCAAGAGGCATAGAACGGCATTCGCATGAATTGGGCCTGATGCTCCCAGGGGTCAATATTCAGGTGTCAACCGCTGATCACCCTTTTCAAGGCAAGATTGCGGAAGGGATAGTTCTTTCAACACCATCACTTTCCCCTCTAGCAGTCAACGGTTATTCAGCAGTTGTAATCCTTGAGGCGGATAGATTTCTTTCACAACCTGATATGCGAGCTCAGGAACGAGTGCGAGAGATGTTCTTTGCGCATGCAGCTCTAGCATCGAACAAGGGAGAAGTGATTATTGTGGGGGATACATCTCACCCAATCATTTCAGCTCTTACCGCGTGGAGCCCCTCTCCAATGATTCATCATGAATTGGAAGAACGATCTCAACTCAACCTGCCTCCGTATACCAGAGTTGTAACATTTACAATGGAATCAAATGAGGTCATACGATTTAAAGCAGCTCTCTTAAAAGCTCAGGAGGATGGTCTCATTCCATCTTCAACCAAGATTTTAGGACCAGTTCCTCGAGGCGAAAAGGCTTCACTTATCATTTCAGTGAATGTTTCCGAGGGTGATTCGCTAGTGTCCACTCTTCATGAGTTCATGCGCAGAAGAAGTATTGCTAAGAAGACTCTTCCATCAATGCGAATAGACCCATATTCACTCTCTCATTAGATAGAATACCGCTCATGTCTATTCAACCTATTCGTCACTTTGGAGACCCAGTTCTTGTGACACCAGCATCACCTGTGGTTGATTTTGACAAAGAACTTCGGAAATTGGTTGCAGATCTCACTGAAACTATGATTAACGCACCAGGTGCTGGTTTAGCTGCTCCTCAAATCGGTGTGCCTTTACGTGTTTTTACCTGGGATGTCGATGGGGTATTGGGACACCTGATCAATCCTTCGCTTGATCTAAGTGATGAGCAGCAGGATGGCGACGAAGGTTGTTTGAGCTTTCCGGACCTTGTGTACCCTACAAAGAGAGCTATGCGAGCTGTTGCCAAGGGTTTCAACATGCATGGAGAACCGATTTTGGTTGAAGGCTCCGAATTACTAGCTCGAGCTCTCCAGCATGAGACAGACCATCTTGACGGAATTCTCTTTATTGATCGTCTTTCATCCGAGGATAGAAAGCTTGCCATGAAAGAAATTCGTGACTCTGATTGGTTCGGTCTTGCAACTGAACAAGGAAAGACACCGACAATCAAGTTATCTCCACATAATCCATTTGGTATTTCTTAATGCGTTTAGGTGTTGCTGCCTCACCGGATGTCGCTATCCCGACTTTAGAGGCCCTTCTCAAAAGTGAGCATGAGTTAGTTCGCATCTTTTCGCAGCCAGACCGTCCAGCAGGAAGAGGTCGAACTCTTACTCCTACCGCCGTCTCTCAATGGGCCAAAGGCAATGAGATAGATTTATTCACCCCCACGAGAGCCACTGATCTCATGGGACATATCGAAGATCTAGATTGCGTCATCACGATTGGATACGGGCTTCTTATTCCTGAGGAAGTTCTTTCCATTCCTATTCATGGTTTTCTCAATCTTCATTTCTCATTGTTGCCACGATGGAGAGGTGCGGCACCTGTTCAGAGAGCAATAGAAGCTCAGGATCCGGTGACAGGTGTGAGCGTCTTTCAGCTAGACCGCGGGATGGATACAGGTCCCATATATGTAATGCATAGATTTGCACTCGATGATGACATCACTAGTGATGAACTTTTCATTGAATTAGGAGAACTGGGCGTTGAAGCGGTCCTTGAAACCCTTCAGATGATCGGCAAAGGTGTCCGACCACAACCACAACCAACAGAGGGGGCAACTCGTGCCCATAAACTCTCACGCGAAGAAGGAAGAATTGATTGGAATCGCTCACGCGATGAAGTGAGTGCTCATATTCGTGCCTTTACAAGCTCGCCAGGAGCCTGGACTCAATTTAGAGATACACCTCTGAAAATATCTAGAATTTCACTCTCAGAAGTTGATTTAAAGCCTGGTGTAGTAAGCGTTCGAGAGAAGAGGGTCTTTATCGGCACTGGTACTCAAGCACTTGAGATCGTGCAAGTTATTCCGACGGGTAAAGCGTCTATGAATGCGATTGATTGGGCTAATGGAGCTCGTCTTCAAGAAGGCGAGAAATGTGAGTAACTTTCCACCAAAGAAATTTACGAAGCCCCGCCCTGATGCCGCTCGATTACTTGCCTATGACATTATCTCTGAGGTGAATCAGAGGGATGGTTATTCAAACCTCTTGCTCCCTCAAGCACTTGCTGACTCCCAACTAGATGAGCGTGATAGGGCTTTTACAACGGAACTTGTCTACGGCACTTTACGAATGCAAGGTCTATATGACTATATCTTTGCGCAAATTAGTGACCGCCCTTGGAGTGAGATAGATAGAGATATCGTCGATTTGGCACGCATGGGTGCACATCAAATCTTCTCAATGAGAACACCACCTCACGCTGCAGTTTCAGCAACCGTTGATGTTGCTCGCAAGCAATTGGGGGAGTCTAAGGGAAGCTTTATCAATGCAATGATGCGAAAAGCATCAGCAAAGAGCGTAGATGAATGGCTTCTAGATGTAGATCATATGAAAGATGATGTCTCGAGATTGTCTATTCGATACTCTCATCCTGAATGGATAGTCTCTGCCTATTTTGACCTTCTTAAAAATGTGGAGCTAGTTGAAGCAGAACTACGGTCAAATAACACTCCCGCAAGGCCAACTTTGGTGAGTTGGCCAGGATCATCAACACAACAAGAGCTTGTTGGACTGGGGGCGGTTGCTACTGAATTTTCGCCCTACGGAGCATCCTTTGACGGTTCACCTGCCTCTCTGGAAATTATTCGCCACCGCCGTGCAGGTGTTCAGGATGAGGGCTCCCAATTAGTAGCTCACATCTTCGCTCAAGCAACTGAAGGTCTCGCGACAACTCTGGATTTATGCGCGGGCCCTGGAGGAAAGGCTGCCCTCTTGGCTCACATTGCTAATGTGAATGGAAGAGATTTTGTAGCTAATGAGATCTCTGAAGCGAGAGCGAAGCTTGTTAAGAATGTGATTGGCAAGTATGAGGTGCTAGTCGGCGATGGACGGAAAATCTCCGATCACGGACGCACCTTTGATGCAGTTCTAGCGGATGTTCCATGTACTGGTCTTGGCGCCCTGCGCCGTCGCCCAGAAGTTCGTTGGAGAAGGACGCTTAAGGATCTGGCACCTTTGCTCGCTCTGCAAAGTGAGCTTATTGATTCCGCCATTGATGTTCTCAACCCTGGAGGAGTCTTTGGATATGCCACTTGCTCCCCGCACTTTGCCGAAACCTCGGCTCAGGTGAAATATATTCTTAAATCCCACCCAGAAATGGAACTTATGCCAGTAAATGGGTACCTACCACCTGGCCTGTCGGAGGCCGAACGAGAAGGCGCCCTATCTTTGTGGGGACATCGTCACCATACTGATTCAATGTTTCTCGCACTTTTCAAGAAGAAGAAATAACCTTTATCCATGAGTCGAGATATCAGAATCACACCTAGCATTCTTAATGCCGATCATTCTCGTATTCATGAGGAGATTGTCAGCATCGCCTCAGTAAGTGATTATGTCCATCTTGACATTATGGATGGTGTTTTTGTTCCTGCAACCACTTGGAACTTTGAGGATGCCGCTCAAATAATTAGTAAATCTCCGATTCCTGTTGACGCGCATTTAATGGTCAGTAATGTCGATGAAATCGCGCCTCGTTATGCCGAGGCAGGAGCAGCTAGCGTCACTTTTCATGTTGAAGCCTCACAAGATATTGTTAAAACTGCTCAATCAATCCGACGTATGGGATCTCAGGCCGCTATCGCGGTCAAACCTGATACAGCCATAGATGAATATCTCTCCCAGTTGAATGAGATAGACATGTTTCTTATCATGACTGTTGAACCTGGAAAGGGTGGTCAACCGTTTATGGAGGCGATGCTCTCAAAGATTTCTCAATTAAGAGCTGCTATAAGTGATCGACCAATTTGGCTACAGGTAGATGGTGGAATTTCCCTCTCAACTATTGAGAGAGCTGCAGAAGCTGGAGCAGATACCTTCGTGGCAGGAAGCGCAGTCTTTAAAGCAGACAATCGCATCGAGATGATTCAGTCACTTCGTAACCTTGCAGAATCGGCCAGCCTGTAATGTCTCTACTTCAATGGTTTTTTGAGGCGCATGTCTCATTTGGTAGCAAATCAATAGCAGTCCGCGAAATCGTTGGCGGAATCCTTGGCCTAACAAGTGCCATTCTGGGAGCCAGAAGAAAAGTCTTAGCATGGCCGATTGGAATAGTCGGTGATGGGCTTCTATTCACTGTCTTCCTCGGAGCTGTGTTCTCTTTTGGAGACAACACACAACACGCAAACTTCTATGGGCAGGCAAGTAGGAACCTCTTACTCATTTTGGTAAGTATCTATGGATGGGCTAGATGGTCCGCTCATAAAAACTCCAATGGCCCTGACGCTCCAGCTGTCTCTCCGCGCTGGACAACCAGAAATGAAAAAATAATTCTGGCGCCTATCGTGCTCGTGTTCTTTGTTGTGTCTTATCAAATTTTCTCCGCACTGGGGGAGAGCGGCCAATGGCTCTTTGTGGATACCTGGATTTTCACAGGTACAGCTCTCGCCACTTTTGG
The DNA here is from genome assembly GCA_937927965.1 of uncultured Candidatus Planktophila sp. Taxonomy (GTDB): domain Bacteria; phylum Actinomycetota; class Actinomycetes; order Nanopelagicales; family Nanopelagicaceae; genus Planktophila. Next base: position 5,174 of record CALEZA010000006.1, on the reverse strand, counting down.
CATGAGCCGCGGGTATGTTGAATTTTGGTTGGTATGGATTCTCGTGGATCTTGTGGGAGTTCCTTTTGCCTTTATCAATGGCTATTACCCAACTGGAACCCTCTACGCTCTCTATCTGCCCTTTGTTATTTGGGGATTTATCTCCTGGCTTCGTATTTCGAAGGAGAGAAGGGCTTAATTACGAGAGAGTTGGGCCCGTAGTCGCATAGAATCACCACATGAAGAACTTTGATTCTCTATGGGATGAGCTTTCTGCCAAAGTAGCTGATCAAACTGAAGGCTCTGGAACTGTTGATGCAGTAAATGCTGGTGTTCATCAGATTGGTAAGAAGATTCTTGAGGAAGCTGGCGAAGTGTGGCTTGCTGCCGAACATGAAGGTGATGATGCGTTGGCAGAGGAAATAAGCCAGCTTCTCTATCATCTTCAAACACTCATGCTCGCCCGTGGCCTTTCCCTTTCCGATGTCTATAAGTACCTTTAGGAGAACCAATGTTAAGAATCGCTATTCCCAATAAGGGTTCCCTTGCTGAAGCATCAATCGCAATTCTTAAGGAAGCTGGTTATCGCCAAAGAACTGATTCCCGTGACTTGGTTCTCTTAGATGCTGCCAACGGAGTTGAGTTTTACTATCTTCGACCACGCGATATTGCCATTTACGTTGGTTCTGGAGAGCTTGAGGCTGGAATTACTGGGCGAGATCTTCTAATCGACTCAGGAGCATCTGCCGAAGAAGTTCTCTCACTTGATTTCGGTTCTTCAACCTTCAGATTTGCTGGCCCTGTTGGCTCTGGATTAAACGAGAATGCAATTAATGGAAAGCGTGTTGCGACGGCCTATCCTGGTCTGGTTGAGAATTATCTGAAATCTAAGTCAGTCAAAGCCAGCGTGGTTCGCCTTGATGGCGCTGTGGAAAGTAGCGTGCGCCTTGGCGTCGCGGATTTAATTGCAGATGTTGTCAGTACAGGAAACACTCTTCGGCAAGCAGGGCTTGAAATCTTTGGTGAGCCAATTCTTGTCAGCGAGGCAATTCTCATTAAGCGGCCTGGTGTGCAAATGCCTGCTGGATTGGACATATTGATCCGACGACTGCAGGGCGTTGTCACGGCTCGTCAATATGTCTTGCTTGATTATGATGTTCCCAAGAGCGTTGTAGATCAAGCTTGTGCAATCACTCCAGGGCTTGAATCACCCACGATTTCACCTCTTCAAAAGGAAGATTGGGTGGCAGTAAGGGCTATGGTCTTACGCGTTGATACTAATCGCCTCATGGATGAATTGTGGGCCCTTGGTGCGCGTGGAATTCTGGTGACAGATATCCACGCTTGCCGCCTTTAGTGGGATCGGGTAGCGCCTGCTTCTTCAACATCTTCTCGAGTAATTCCGAGGAGATAAAGCACTGAGTCTAAATATGGCGCGGAGACAGAACTATCTGCAGCAGCTTTGACAGCAGGCTTTGCATTGAAAGCGATACCAAGACCGGCGATTGCAATCATATCTAGGTCGTTTGCTCCATCACCGATTGCTATGGTTTGCTCGAGCCCAACGCCTTCCAGTGAGGCAAACTCCTTGAGAGCGCTTGCTTTTCCGGCTCGATCAATTACTTCTCCAAGAACATTTCCTGTTAACAAGCCATCCTTAATCTCCAAAGTGTTTGCTCGATAATGCTTGATGCCTAATTCGTTCAGTAGAGGTTCTATAACAGCGGTAAAGCCGCCAGAGACCACCGCAACGCTATAGCCAAGCAAGTGAAGTGTTTCTACAAGAGTTCGTGCCCCGGGAGTAAGAGTGATTTCATCTCTGACTTCATTGAGCACGCTCTCTGGCAAACCCTTGAGGAGCCCAACACGAGAGCGTAGGCTCTCCTCAAAATCCAACTCGCCAGCCATAGCTCTATCAGTTACTGCCTTAATCTGGTCTGCAACTCCAGCTTTTGCGCCCAGTAACTCAATTACTTCCTGCTGGATAAGCGTTGAATCAACATCCATCACAACCAACTTCTTTGCCCAACGCATCAAACCGCCTGGATAAACAGCAATATCGACAGAGTGAGTGTTGGCAACTGTTGCAAGTGATGGACGAATACAGTTGCGATCAACATCAGAGATTACGAATTCAATGGCAGTGACTGGGTAGCTTGCAGTTCTGTGAATTCGCTCGATATTTCCGCCGTGCTCAGCGATTTCGGCAGCAATGGCCGCGACAGCGCTTGGGCGCAAGGGGTTACCAAGAGCAACTACATGCATCAACCCTGTCTTTGCTGCAATTGAAGAGCCTTCCTGGACCTGGAATGAAGTTGCTATATCAACTCCCAGCTTCTGGGCACATTCAGTCAAATCTTGATCAATAGCTTCGGTGTGATCAGGATTAAGGGATATCAGCACGGTGAGTATGACTCGGTCTCTTACAACCACCTGTTCAATATCTAAAATGGTGATAGAAAAAGGCGCTAAAGTGTCAAAGAGAGCTTGTGTAAGGCCAGGGGAGTCGACCCCAGATAGCAGGATAAGTCCTGTGTAATGGCTCTTTAAGGACTCTTCGGCTGCATTCATGTGCCTAGATTAGTACGAATCACTCATCGGAATTGCGATTTTTACACCTTATATGGCTCATCACACTATATCTTTGCGCCCATGGCAGGTGAGTTCGTCTTGGAATTGCGCGATGTTTCTGTGCATCGCGGGGGCAGAACCATCCTTGGTCCACTCAATTTTGCCATCAGACCTCAAGAGCGATGGGTCGTTCTAGGCCCTAATGGAGCAGGTAAATCAACATTGCTTCAGATTCTGGCAACAAGAATCTTCCCAACTGCGGGAAGCGTGCATGTGTTAGATCAGCAGATGGGAAGAACTGATCTCTCAGATTTGCGTACACGAATAGGTATTTGTGGAGCTTTAATCTCTGAAGATATTCCAAACGATGAGGTTGTCCGAGATGTTGTTCTCACAGCTGCATATGCAATTTTAGGTCGCTGGAATGAAGCATACGATCTTTGGGATGAGTCACGAGCGGTCGCGCTCCTGACAACATTTGGAGTCAGAGAATTGGCAGATCGCAAGTATGGAACTTTGAGCGAAGGAGAGAGAAAGCGGGTTCAGATAGCAAGAGCCCTCATGGCAGATCCTGAACTTTTACTTCTGGATGAACCTGCTGCAGGTCTTGATCTAGGAGGCCGAGAGGATCTCCTTCGAAGGTTCTCCCAGTTTGCTGCGGACTCAACTGCACCAGCCTCAATTCTTGTAACCCACCATATTGAAGAGATTCCATCTGGTACGACTCATGCTCTCATTCTTAAAGATGGTTTGGTAGCAGCCTCTGGCCCAATATTGGAAGTCATCACTTCAGAGCATGTCTCTGCGATTTTTGAGTTACCTATCTCGGTCACGCGTGAGGGAGATCGCTTCTTCGCTCGCGCTCAAATGTGAACAGTTTTTCCTTAGAGGAAATACATTCCTCGTGGCATCCATTCTTTTCAGGCCATATTGAGACTATTAATCAAATTCTATCTTCGCTAGTCGACTTATTGGTGACGCCCAAGAGGAATAGCATATTCAGAGCTTTTACTATTCCTTTGGATGAGGTCAAGGTCGTTATCTTCGGTCAAGATCCCTACCCTGGGATTGGAGTTGCAGACGGACTTGCCTTCTCAACTAGCAAAGCAATACCAGCAAGCCTTCGCAACATATTCAAAGAACTTTCAAACGATATTGGCTGTGATATTCCTGTTTCAGGAGACCTATCACGCTGGGCCACGGAAGGCGTCTTACTCCTTAATCGAACTCTGACAACCCAAGAGGGTGAGAGAAATGCTCATGTTGAGACCGAATGGAAAGAGATCACGAGAGCTGTTGCTCAATTATTAGGAGAGCGGGGAGTCGTTGCGATTTTGTGGGGAAGTCACGCCCAAGAGCTCTCACACTATTTTGAGGATGCCATTTCATCGCCCCATCCAAGTCCCTTATCTTCGTATCGGGGTTTCTTCGGTTCTAAACCATTTTCCAGGGCTAATGAAGTTCTCATTTCGCAGGGAAAAACGCCCATAGATTGGAAACTAACATAAGAAAACCCCCTCCGTATGGAGGGGGTTTTCTTATTCAATCTAGCTATTAACCAATCCAAGAATCGATCGGTGATTGCAAGAAGTAAATTACGAACAAGCCAGCAACGAGTAAGAGAAGTGGATGAACTTCCTTGCGGCGTCCTTGAATCGAGCGAATCACTACGTGAGTAATGAATCCAGCTCCGATACCTACTGAAATGTTGTATGTGAATGGCATCAAGATGATTGTAAGGAATGCAGGGATTGCAATTCCGTAATCTGCCCAATCAATACCGCTGATCTGAGTCATCATCAAGAAACCTACGATAATCAAGGCAGGAGTTGCTGCCTCGTAAGGAATCATGGCAACGACAGGAGCTAGGAATGTTGTGAGCAAGAAGCAAACACCTGTCACCACTGAGGCAAGGCCAGTACGAGCACCTTCACCAACACCTGATGCAGATTCAATGTAGCTGGTGTTGGAGGAGATGCTTGCTGCTCCACCTGCAACTGCTGCAATTGAGTCAACGAGAAGAATCTGCTCGTTATAAGGAATGTTTCCATCCTTATCGATGAGACCACCTTCATTTCCGATAGCTGTAACTGTTCCGACTGTGTCGAAGAAGTCAGAGAGCAAGAGTGTGAAGACGAGGAGTCCTGCCGCAACAAGGCTGATCTCTGCAAACCCACCGAAGAGGCTGAACTGGCCAAGAAGACTGAAGTCTGGTGTTGAAATCCAGTCGCTTGGAACGGCAGGGACATTCAGGCCCCAACCCTTTGGATTGAATTCCTCTGGTGAGATAAAGCTAGGGCCGATTTTGAATGCCTTCTCGATCACTACTGCAAGCACAGTTGCTGAAGCGATACCAATGAGCAGTGCTCCCTTAGCCTTGCGGACCATAAGAGCGATCATGAGGAAAAGACCTAGAGCAAAGACGATAATTGGCCAACCAACGAGAGTTCCGTCTGCGCCGAGTGTGACAGGAACTGGTCCTGCACCTGTGCGGCGAACAAAACCAGCATCAACCAGACCGATAAGTGCGATAAAGAGACCGATACCCACTGAGATAGCAATCTTTAGCTGTCCTGGAACTGCCTTAAAGACAGCAGTGCGGAAACCTGTGAGAACAAGGACAG
>CALEZA010000005.1 GCA_937927965.1 uncultured Candidatus Planktophila sp. | reverse complement strand
TAGGTAACTGCGCAAACTCACTCGTACAGGGTGTTACTTACTACAAGGATGCAGCGCTAGATCAGGAGATTCCTGGTCTTATGCACGCTGTTGTGGGCGGATACCACATCAGCAATGTGAAGTTCGTTGCTGCATTCGATGTGGATTCAAAGAAGGTCGGACTTGACCTTGCAGATGCAATTTGGGCATCAGAGAACAACACAATTAAGTTCTCAGATGTTGCTAAGACAGGCGTTGAAGTTCAGCGCGGTAAGACACTTGATGGCCTCGGTCGCTATTACAAGGAGACAATCACAGAATCAACAGCTGCTGAGGTAGATGTTGTTGCAGCGCTCAAGGAAGAGCAAGTAGATGTTCTCATCTGCTACCTCCCTGTGGGATCTGAAGAAGCTGCTAAGTTCTATGCAGAGTGCGCTATCGCAGCTGGTTGTGCATTTGTTAACGCTCTTCCAGTCTTCATCGCATCAGATCCAGTCTGGGCGAAGAAGTTTGAAGATGCTGGCCTTCCAATCGTTGGAGATGACATCAAGTCACAGGTTGGCGCGACAATCACACACCGCATCATGGCGAAGTTGTTCCAGGATCGTGGAGTTCACCTTGATCGCACATACCAGCTCAATGTTGGTGGAAACATGGACTTTAAGAACATGCTCGAGCGTGATCGCCTTGAGTCAAAGAAGATTTCCAAGACAAATTCCGTAACATCCCAGCTCGATCACGACATGGGCGCAAAGAATGTTCACATCGGACCTTCTGACTACATTCCATGGCTTGATGACCGCAAGTGGGCATATGTTCGCCTTGAGGGTCGTGCATTTGGAGATGTTCCATTGAACCTCGAATACAAGCTTGAAGTTTGGGATTCACCAAACTCAGCTGGTGTCATCATCGATGCGCTTCGCTGCGCAAAGATTGGTCTAGATCGCAAGATTGGTGGAGCGCTGCTCTCACCATCTTCATACTTCATGAAGACTCCACCAGTTCAGTACACAGATGAGCAGGCACATAACAAGACTGAGGATTTCATCTCAGGAAAGCTTGATCGCTAATATCACTTAGATAGTAGAAAACCCCCGCCCATATGGACGGGGGTTTTCTTTTCCCCTCACGGAGAGTTGAGGGTTAAATCGTCGCGCTATCTGGAGTGCGACGAATATGAACCAATCCCGCGATTGTGAGGAGGAGCATGAGGAGTCCGCCGATAAGTCCTGCTAACGCGACATATCCTGCAATCTCACCAAGTGTCCCAAATGCGTACGCAGTAAGGAGTGTTCCTCGGAGCATATTGCCCTTAAAGACAGTTTCAACAGTTGCTGACTTTGCAGCTGCATCTGCTTTCAAAGTTGCATCATTGGGATTTGCAGCGAGAGCTGCAGCGGCTGCGCGATTGGCGCCAGATGCCTCAGCATAGGTTGGCATGTGTGCCATGTGGAATGCGATGTAGTGATCTGCATACATCTGAGCATCCTTGCCTGTAGTCATTAACTTATCGCCACGCTCTTTAAAGAATGCGGTGACCTCTGCTGGCTCATCAGGATTTCCTGTCTCTGCTGGAAGTGTGATGAGTTGGGCCTTCAGCTGTGAAGTCACTGAATCTCCCGCAAATGTTGCGCCCCAATTGGCAAGTGCTGCAACTACAAATAGGAAGACTGTGAGAGCAGCTCCGATAGAAGTAACGATCTTGTCGAAATTCTTTCTTTTCATTTTCTCTCCTTTGTAAACCACTCATATCTCTGAGTGCTATTTACATTGAACACCCGCACAGATGTGTTGTTGAGAGAAAAGGTGAGTGCTAGCACTTCACAGAATGTGATGTGCTTTACATCTGAACAGAAAGTGAGGAGTTAGTGAACTTCTCTATTGCACAAGCCTTGACCGTTGCCGTCGACTTCAAAGTGCATGCATGGAATACCAAGACGATCAAAGGCCGAGTCTCCATAGTGAGTTCTAAATGCCAGAGCGAGAAGGACTCGGATATTGGTATCTCCATCGGAAGTGATATTGAAAGCTTTAGCGCTACGAGATACCGTGTTCTCAATAACCTTCTCGGTGTGATTGGTCTCTCGCGCAATAGCAGCATTGGATTTACCTTCACAAAGCAATCCAAGGACTAACTGCTCAAAAGGTGTGAGCTCTCTCGTTGTGATGGTGATATCTCTGGCCATGAGTGGGACCTCTCATTCGTGTTGTGTCCATTCTCCTCCTTCCCATAGCAATGTCCATCTCCTACACTCCCTCCATGACTGAAATCACCTCGGAAATCTCTGAACTCGTTCAGGTCATCCGCTTTAACCGTCCTGCCAAGATGAATGCCCTTACGCGAGATATGTATGGTGAGTTGGCTCGCTTGCTCAACGAGGCTGCAGGGGATTTTGGAGTTCGAGCAGTTGTTCTGACCTCGGAGGGTGATCACTTCACAGCTGGCAACGACATCTTGGACTTTATGAATAACCCGCCATCATCTGAGGATTCAACTGTTGCTGCCTTTCTTGGCTCACTTCTGAATTTCCCGAAGCCATTAATTGCTGCGGTAAAAGGTAATGCTGTAGGAGTTGGAACAACGATGCTCCTGCATTGCGATGTGGTGGTGGCTTCTGAGACTGCAAACTTCTCAATGCCGTTTACTTCACTTGGATTGGTTCCTGAAGCTGGATCATCACTTCTATTTCCAGCACTTGTCGGCTATCAGAGAGCGGCAAAGATATTCATGACTGGCGAGAGCTTCTCGGCAAGTTATGCACGCGAAATTGGTCTCGTTGCCGAAATTGCTCATGACGCCGAAGCCCAAGCTGTTGCGATCGCCAAGCAAATTGCAACTCAGCCACCAACAGCAATTATCAATACCAAGGCGCTCATGAAGGCAAGTAAGCACGATGCTGTTGAAGCTGTGATGCGAGCTGAATTCCAGCTCTTTGCAATGGCACTTGAATCTGATGAATTTGCGACCGCCGCAATGAACTTTATGGCAAAGAAGGGCAAGTAAATGTCACTAGCTGGAAAGAAGATTTTTATCACAGGCGGTTCACGAGGTATCGGTCTAGCTATCGCACTGCGAGCAGCGCGAGATGGTGCATCAATTGCCATTGCAGCAAAAACTGCCGATCCCAATCCGAAGTTGCCTGGAACAATCTTCACTGCAGCAGAGGAGATTCGAGCAGCTGGCGGAGAAGCCCTTCCTATCCAATGCGATATTCGTGATGAGAATCAGATTGAAGCAGCAATTCGTCAGGCAGCACAGGAATTTGGCGGGATCGACATCCTTATTAACAATGCTAGTGCGATTAACCTCACGAAGACAGAAGTTACCCTTGCAAAGCGCTTTGACCTGATGTTTGATGTCAATGTCCGTGGAACTTTCCTTACATCTCAAGCTGCAATTCCATATCTTCGTGAGTCTGCAAAGAACGGAAATAATCCTCACATTCTCAATCTTGCGCCACCACTTTCTATGAAGGCAAAGTGGTTCAAAAACCATGTTGCATACACAATGGCTAAATACGGAATGAGTATGTGTGTTCTCGGTATGGCAGAAGAGTTCAAGCGTGACGGAATCGCTGTCAATGCTCTATGGCCCCGCACAGCGATTGACACAGCTGCACTTGCGATGATTCCAGGGATAGATACTGCTGCTTGTCGCACCCCAGAGATTCTCGCCGATGCTGCCTACATCATTCTCAATCGTCCATCTACGGAAGCAACTGGCAATTTCTATGTTGACGATGAAGTACTTGCGAGTGAAGGAATTACAGATCTTGATAAGTATGCAGTAGTACCTGGCACCAAGGACTTCTTGCTCGATTTCTTCCTCGATTAAGAGTTAAAGGCGTCCGGCTTCACTAAGAGCTCCTAAGAATGCCTTCAGCTCTGGAGTCTGAGGGCGGGAGAAAATCTCATCAGGTGTGCCCTCTTCTGCAATAGTTCCATTGTGAAGGAAGATCACTCGATCGGCGATCTTCTTCGCAAAACCCATCTCGTGTGTAGAAATCACCATCGTGATTCCATCGGCCTTTAGTTCTGCAATCAATCTCAATACCTCAGCAATGAGGACAGGGTCGAGAGCGCTTGTTACCTCATCGAGAAGAAGGACCTTTGGGTTCATTGCAACTGCTCGCAAAATGGCCACTCTTTGTTGTTGACCGCCACTGAGTAGGTTTGGGTAAGAATTGGCTTTATCTGAAAGTCCAAAGCGCTCTAGAAGCGCAAGTGCCTGTTTTTTCGCCTCTTCTTTGCTCTTTCCCTGTACTAGGCGTGGCGCAAGCGTAATGTTTTCCAAAACGGTTAAGTGCGGGAAGAGATTAAAAGCCTGAAAGACAGAACCAATATTTGCTCGCACGGAATCAACGGCTGCTCCATATAGACTGATATCGACGCCATCGAGAATTATTTGACCATCGCTGAGTTCTTCAAGGAGATTGGCACAACGCATAAGCGTGCTCTTTCCCGAGCCACTAGCTCCGATAATGACCGTAGCGGATCCTTGTGGAAAAGAGATGCTGACATTATCTAGTACTAGATGAGAGCCGAATTCTTTTCGGATCTGACGCAATTCAAGGAGTGCACTCATTAGTAGGCACCTTGAGCTCTCTGTACACGGTCATGGCGTCTGATAAGCCAATCGGTATATCGAGTCAGTGGAATTGTCAGAAGGATAAAGAGTCCACCAGCGACAACATATGGTGTGAAATTAAAAGATTGTGCGGTCTCGATACCTGCGGCTCGAATTGCATCCACAGCTCCCAATACAGAAATTAAACCAGAATCCTTTTGAAGAGAAACTAGATCGTTGAGCAATGGGGGAGTGACATTGCGAAGTCCTTGAGGCAAAACAACATGGCGAAGTGTTTGAGGTCCAGTTAAACCAAGTGCTCTGGCAGCCTGTCGCTGTGTTGGATTAACCCCCTCAATTCCTGCACGGATTACTTCTGCCACATAAGCCGAGTAGGTGAGAACGAGTGAAACTGTGCCGAGAAATACCGCTGAATTTGGTATCCAACTTAAGCGAAGTCCAGGAATACCAAGTCCGACTAAGAGGAGAACAAGCAAGAGAGGTGCACCACGGAAGATGTCTGTGTAGATGGTTGCAGCGAGGCGGAGCGGGTAAAGAATGGGTGAAGTTGTTGTGCGAGCTATGGCAATTGCAAGCCCTAGGAGGAGAACGAAGAATTCTGCGATGAGGAGAACTCGAAGATTTAGGAGTATTCCATCGAAGATGCGGGGAAGTGCCTTCTTGGCATAGTGCGGATTAAAGAATGATTCTCTGACAGCATCAAAACCTTGTGCATTAAGAAGTATGAGAGTGATTGTCAGCGCAATCGTCAGAGTGCTAGCAAGGGCGATAGCAGTTGAACGACGAGAGGCCCGACGCTTTGCATCTTCACGCTGAATTTGCAGCGCTGAAGGTGTGTAAGTCATCGGACCTCTCGCCTTACTAAACGATTACTTGAGAACTGGGACAGAGACACCAGTAGCAAGCCACTGGTCTTCAATCTTTGCAAGAGTTCCATTGGCACGCAGAGTATCTACTGCCTTTGAGACCTTCTCAGTCAATGCGCTTCCCTTGGAGAGAACGAGACCGAACTGCTCGCCGCCAGCCTTAGCTGGGAACTGGCCTACGATCTTGCCATTTTCTAGGTCAACTGCTGTGATGTAGAAAGCTGTTGGAAGATCGACCACAAGTCCATCAATCTGTCCGTTAGCAAGAGCCTGCTTTGCGACATCGTTTGTGTCAAAGACTGCAGCCTCTGTTGTTGGCTTAATGACATCAGTGATCGTTGCGTATGAAGTTGTTCCTACCTGAGCTCCGAGCTTTGCTCCCTGAAGATCAGCAATTGACTTAGCATTTGCAATCTTTGAGCCTGCAACGGTGATGACAGCCTGAGCAACATCGTAATAGCCAGTTGAGAAGTCAACGACCTTCGCACGCTCTGGTGTGATTGAGAATTCGTTGATATCGAAGTCGAAGTTGCGGCAACCTGGTGCCACTACATTGTTAAACGGAACGCGAACCCACTCAACCTGATCTGCTGAGTATCCGAGCTCTGCAGCAACTGCATATGCAACAGCTCCCTCATAGCCCTTACCGTTTGATGGGTCATTGTTATCAAACCATGGACCATAGACTGGCTCATCGGTTGCGATTGTTAGAACGCCTTCCTTGATCTGAGGGCAAGCTGCTGCCTTCTCTGATCCACATGCTGTGAGTGTGATTGCTACAAGTGCTGCGATTGCAGAAGCTGCAATCTTCTTATTCTTTAGAGACATGATTACCTTTCAAGCGCGCTTGCCATAGCGACTTGCTATGACCTGGTCTTCACTCGGGGGCACCCCGCCACGGAAGGAGGGTTGCCGATCAAACTGCCGGTGCATTGTTTGATACTCGTGACCGTTGCGAACCCTACCAAGGAGACGCCCCTCTTTGAAATCGCATACGATACGCAGATGCAACTTGAGCTCAACGGAACAAACACAATCGCAGAATCCGAGCGTGGCGGAAGACCCTCAAACCTTTTCTGGCCGTGGTGTGGGGCAAATGTCTCGCTCCTAGCGCTCTCATATGGCTCATTTTTCCTAGGCTTTGGCATCTCCTTTTGGCAGGCCACCGTTGCTGCAATTCTCGGCACGATTCTCTCCTTCCTGCTTGTAGGAGTGAGCTCCCTTGCGGGAAAGAAGTCGAATGCACCCACGATGGTTCTCTCACGCGCCTCCTTTGGCACCAAGGGAAATCTCATCCCTGGATTTCTTTCTTATCTCATATTTGTTGGGTGGGAGACAGTTCTAGTTTCCCTTGCAACGCTAGCGACTGGAACAATCTTCGAAAGATTAGGTTCCCTTGATCGAAACACAGCAATGGTGCTCGGATTTCTTCTTGCAATCTCTTTAACTGTTGCAGCAGGAGTGCTTGGGCATAGTGTGATTATGAAGTTGCAGCGCTGGCTCACTGTCACCACTATCGCCGCCACTCTTGTTTATATTCTTCTTACCCTTGATGAAGTCAAGTGGTCAGCTGTTACTGCTATTCCATCAGGGAGCACAGCAGGATTTATTGGAGCACTGATTTTCGGTGCAACTGGAATTGGTCTTGGATGGGTCAACTCTGCAGCCGACTACTCACGCTATCTTCCACGCTCTTCATCTGGAAGAGCTGTGGTGGGATGGACCGTCTTTGGAGCATCGATTGTCCCAATAATCTTGGTGATTTATGGAGCACTTCTATCGGGAAGCGATGGGGATCTATCGGGAGCGATTGCATCCGATCCCATCGGAGCCCTCACCACACTTCTGCCTACTTGGTTTCTTATTCCATTTGCACTCATTGCAATCCTGGGATTAGTGGGCGGAGCAATTCTTGATCTCTATTCATCAGGATTAACTCTCATATCTATTGGTCTTCCCGTACCTCGTTATATTGCTGCCTCCATCGACTCTCTCATCATGGTTATAGGCACGATCTACCTCGTCTGGGTTGCAGATGATTTCTTCTATCCATTCCAGGGATTTCTCATTACATTGGGTGTACCAATTGCTACATGGTCGGCAATCTTTGTGACCGATGTTCTCTTGCGCCGTAAGGATTACGACGAAGCGGACCTATTTAGTGCAACTGGGCGTTACGGAAGCTGGAACATCCGATCAATTGCGGTGATGGCAGTGGGTTCATTTGTGGGATGGGGATTAGTCACCAACCCATTTGCATCATGGCTTTCTTGGCAGGGTTATCTTCTTGGACCTCTTGGCGGCAAGGAAGGTCAATGGGCCTTTGCTAACTTAGGAGTATTGGCAGCCTTGGTGATTGGATCTCTTGGCTACCTTATCCTCAATAAATCCACTATCGCACGGCAGGAAAACGCTTAAGCCAGGTAAGACCTAGGAGAGCTGACAAGAGCGCACCAATAAAGAGTCCTGAACGAATTTCGGAGAGAACCTGGGAGCTCTCGATAGTGATCTCTGCGATGACAAGCGAGACAGTCATTCCCATTCCACACAAAAGTCCAACGCCAGCAACTTCTCGTATGTTCATTCCTGATGGAAGTGAAAGTGAAGTAAATCGCATCATGAGATAGGTAAAGAGGGTAATTCCGACGACTTTACCAATCACTCTTGCTCCAACGATTGCAAGAGCTAAGGGGCTATCAAAGGTCGAGTAATCAATCTCGGCAAAGAGGTTAATCCAGATATAAGCAGGAATAACCACAAAGGTGATCACAGGATTAAGAACTCGTAGTAGGAAGTGGCGATAGGGAAGAAGAGCTCCGATTACGGCAGCCCCAATTGTGTAGAAGGCGCTTGAAATATCGAGATCATTCCTAAAGAAGATACCTATCGCTATAAGTGAGAAGAGATCATCTGCGACCGCTAGTGTCATGAGAAATATCTTTACTGAAGGATTAACGCGAGAACCCAAGAGACTGAGAGCACCTATAGCCAGTGCCACATCTGTAGGCATCACAGTTGCCCATGGCTGATTGTTCTCACTTAGCAATAGAAATATAAGAGCTGGGAAAATCATTCCACCTAGTGCTGCAACTGAAGGCAAAATCGTTGCCTTAAAGTGCGAAAGCCCGTCACGAATCTCAATGCCAATGAGTAAGAAGATGGCAAAGGTGAGGAGGTGGTTGAGCACGCAGAAATAGTAACGAGCGCCTCGCTAGGAAGCGCCCGAATTACTATGTTTTTAAGCGGCGATTTGCATATCCTCGCGAGATACATCGCTGTGAGAATTTTCAACTGGTGGAAGATCAAGCCCTAACTTGGAGATTGAAAAGAGGGTTGCAGCTAGCGCTCCTAGGAGGATGAAGACGATTGCCATGAGCTCTTCCTTTCGTTATCTCTACAGCCCAAATAATGCTTCAGGAGACTGTGGAGAAGGTCCACCAACCCTGAGTAAATCCTTAGAGTTATGGGCGTAGAATCTCCCAATGCGCTCAAAAATACAGGCTCTCGTTATGAGAGTTATCCCCCAGGAGCGCCCGTTAAGGCTTCTAGCCCTATCGACCTTCATTAACACATTTGGCAACGGTCTCTTTATGACTGTCGATGTCATCTATTTCACCACCATCGTTGGCCTCTCTCCAGCACAAGTGGCACTTGCAATCTCAATTGCGGGTGGAATTTCGATGAGCTTTAGCGTTCCAGCAGGTCATATAGCAGATCGCTTTGGACCGAGAAATATCAGTGCTATAGCTGTTGCTGCTGAGGGTGTTGTTATGGCAGGACTTATTTTTGTTCATACATACACTCCATTTCTTCTGATCCATATTGCCATGGGAATCTTGGGAGTGATTGCACAGACAACTCGCATGGCTACTATTGCCAAACTTGGGGGAGAGGAGTCTCGTGTTTCTCTCCGTGCCTATCAAAGAGCGGTTACGAACTTCGGAATATCAGTGGGAACTCTCTTTGCAGGAATAGGTTTAGCTCTCAATAACCCGACTGTCTACAAAGCTCTCCTGTTAGGAGATGCTCTCACCTTTATTCTGGCCGGCCTTATCTACCTCAAACTCCCTTTCGTGGAGCCAACAGTTGAGAGAGGAGAGCCTTTCTCATTTGAAGCGATGAAGGATCGAGTCTTCCTTGGAGCAACTCTCTCAAATGCATTTATGTCTCTGCATTTCGTGCTTCAGTCAATCGCCATTCCATTATGGGTTGTCAGAGAGACTAATGCTCCGCGCTGGTGGGTTTCGGTGATCATGATGATGAATACGATTGCAGTGATGCTCTTTCAAGTCGCAGCAAGCAAGGGCTCAGCCACATTGTTTGGAGGCGCCAAGAATTATCGCCTCGCTTCATATTTCATTTCTATCGCCTGCGTTCTCTATGCCGCAGCACACGGTGTGAGCGTAGTAATTGCTTGCCTTGTGTTAGTACTTGGAATGGCTTCCCATATTGTTGGTGAGCTGATTGGTTCGGCAGGTTCTTGGTCTATCGGATTTGGTTTAGCTGATGAAGATCACCAAGGGCAATATCAGGGAGTCTGGGGACTTTCGTGGGGGCTGAGTGGAACTCTTGGGCCATCACTTGTCACAGCCCTGGTTATTGGAATGGGAGCGTCGGGTTGGTGGATTCTTGCAGTGATGTTTGCGATTAATGGAACCATCATGCATAAGTTAGTGACAAAGTCTTGGGTAAAGACACCTGCTTGAAGTTACTAATTGTAATAATCCCTAGCATCAAAACTTCTGTGAATTCAGTGAGCACAAGGCGAAAGGATGCTGAGAATTTTCAGAGATAGTTTCTAAGCCTCAATTTATTTAGGAGGCATAATGAAATCAATGCGATATCCGAAGTTTTTACTCGTGGGAGTAATCACGGTGATGTTATCTTTCCTTCAAATCTCAGAATCTAATGCTTTGGTTCTGCAGAATCCTAAGCTGAAGAAATTATCTCCAGTGGCACTGAGTGCAAATTTGAAATCAAGCCAAATTTTCGAACATGAAGAGACGGCCGAAGAGCTGAATATTGGCGATTTAATCGAGGGAGTATGCAAAACTACATTAACAACCATTGCAATCGGAGCCTGGGTTACAGCGTATGTCTTCAGTGAAGGAGCGCTCATGTCGGTCGCTAGATGGACTGTTAAGTATTTGACCTTACCCTCAATAATTTGCACATGGCTTTAGGAGAAGCAAATGAATGATCTTTGGTATAAAGCGATTATCACGAGCGAAACCTTGCTCGTTTGGCGTTTACTTCTTAAGCATGGATATCTAAGTCGACGAAAGAAGTATTAGGCATTCGTTTATAAACGGCCCAAACCTTTTTCGGCTTCCCTTACTGCAACTCGTCCTAAATCAGGGTGTGCTTTAAGAAATTCTCTAACATCCCGTGGGCTTACTCGAGAGATATCGCGTAAGGCCCACCCGATAGCCTTCACGATAAAGAACTCATCAGAGTCCGAATGTTCATGGCAATAGCGCAATATGAGTTTGATATCAGTCTCGTATTTTCTACCGCGCTGATGCTGGATAGCCGCTCTGTTGAGCCACATATTCTCTGACTTATTCCAACTCTCAATGATCTTCTCGCAGCCATATTTATCCGTGAGGGGAGAGATGGCAACACTTCCTAAGCTATCTACGGTGTCCCACCAAGATTTGTGTGTGAGAAGAAATTCCACATGGTCTTCCAGGAATGCTTTGTCGGCAACTTTGAGATGAATGTCAATGAGATCGCAGGCTGCATATTGATATTCGCGTTCATCAAGTTTCCAGAGAGCGCGAGCTGCCGCTCCTAATTGAGCAGAAGTTGGAACTGCAAGGGATTGAGCGATTCTTTTCACGGTAGATCTGCGCTGCGGTGTGGGGACTCCCAGAAATGGTGCTATATCTTTCATATATGCCTGAGCGCCAATAGCCTTGGTGCGATTCTTCATAGACTCCAACTCTGGAGAGAGCGCACTAATAAAATCAGTGGCGAAACTCAATTGGCGCTCTTCTCCACGGGAGGTTGTGTGGACCATGGGAACTCAATCCACTTATCTGTTTGGCGCCATGCATAATCTGGTTTCTCTTGGCTATGCGGCTTTTCATAGAGGACAGCACTTCGCACTTCCTTGACATATTCTCCGCAGAACTCGCGCACCAATTTGAGAGTTGCACCAGTATCCGCAACATCATCTGCGACTAATACCTTTAACCCTGTGAGATCGACTTTGTTGGGAACAGGCGGCAAGACCACAGGGAGTGCAAGGCGCTCATTGACGCCTGTATAGAATTCAACAGACATTGTGAAGGTGTTCTTGACTCCTAGCGCATAACCCAGAGCACCGCCGATAAGGAGCCCGCCTCGAGCAATCGAGAGAATGATGTCTGGTTCATATCCTGAATCTTCGATTTCCTGAGCAAGCTCTCGCACTGCCACGCCAAACTCTTCATAGCTTAAAATCTCGCGCTCAAGGCTCATAAGCGGAATCTATCGCAAATAAAAGAGCCCCCACTGTTTCCAGTGAGGGCTCTTTTATTACTTTTTAGATGTCGTAGTAAAGCTCGAACTCAGCTGGGTGCGGACGAAGACGCACATAATCAACTTCATTCTTACGCTTCCATTCAATCCATGTTGAGATGAGGTCTTCTGTGAAGACTCCACCCTTTGTAAGGAACTCGTGGTCCTTCTCGAGTGAGTTCAATACTGCATCGAGTGATCCTGGAACCTGAGGGATAGCAGCTGCTTCATCACCTTCGAGCTCGTAGAGATCCTTATCAACTGGTGCAGGTGGCTCAATCTTGTTGATGATTCCATCGATACCAGCCATGAGCATTGCTGCAAATGCGAGGTATGGGTTTGATGATGGATCTGGGCAACGGAACTCAACGCGCTTTGCCTTTGGTGATGAACCTGTAATTGGGATACGGATACATGCTGAACGGTTACGTGCTGAGTAAACAAGGTTCACTGGAGCTTCGTATCCTGGAACCAAACGACGGTATGAGTTAACAGTTGGGTTAGTGAATGCAAGAAGCGATGGAGCATGCTTCAAGAGTCCACCGATATACCAACGTGCCATATCTGAGAGATCGCCATATGTGCCTGCTTCGAAGAAGAGTGGCTTTCCATCTTTCCAGAGTGACTGGTGAACGTGCATACCTGAGCCGTTATCTCCGAAGAGTGGCTTTGGCATAAATGTTGCGGTCTTGCCGCCCTCCCATGCAACGTTGCGGATGATGTACTTAAACTTCATCAACTCGTCGCCTGCAGTAAGGATGTCAGTGAACTTGTAGTTGATCTCCATCTGGCCGGCAGTTCCAACCTCGTGGTGCGAACGCTCAACCTGAAGACCTGCACGACCGAGCTCCATCACCATCT
>CALEZA010000004.1 GCA_937927965.1 uncultured Candidatus Planktophila sp. | reverse complement strand
AAGGTGGCAAGCCCCACGCGAATTTTCATGGTGCAAGTATGGGGTATTTCAGCATCGGCAGACTGCTCACAGAGGCGCTCAATCCAGACGATAAGGGGGTCTATCCAATTGCTCTTTTCGCCCCCAAGCAGCGCCTTCTTTTGAGCCACTAATATTGCCCCGTGAGACGCATCCTTCGAAGCTCCTTCATCGGAGTTTTCGCGCTTTCTCTGATCACTCCTTTTAACTTCACCACAGCCAATGCTGCCGAATGCACTTCATCTTCTTCCTATGCAAGTGGCTATGTTTATGTGGCATTTAAAGATACAAGTGCAACTTGTGTGTGGACTATTCCCGTCGATGCGACAACTGTTGATTATTTATTAGTTGCTGGTGGTGGAAGTGGTGGATCTCGACATGCAGGCGGGGGTGGCGCAGGTGGTCTGCTTACTGCATCATCAGTTTCTCTATCTGGAATTACATCACTGAATATCACAGTCGGTTCGGGTGGTGCATCAGTAATTCCTTCCACCTATAACTATGCACCAGGATTACCAGGTAATAACTCTGTGATCTCAAAGAATGCAGGTGCTGGAACCTTCACAACTGTCACTGCCTATGGCGGTGGCGGAGGTGAATCTGGTGGAGCGGGCGCTCAATCTGGTGGTTCTGGTGGAGGAACACAATCTGCGACAACATCAACGGGAGTAGCGGGCCAAGGAAATCGTGGTGGAATTGGTGGAACCAATAGTTCTGTCTGGTGGTCTGGTGGTGGTGGAGGTGCTGGCGCAGTCGGTGTAGATGGATCTGCATCTAGCGGTGGTGCAGGTGGCGCTGGAGCTATTTGGAATTCAAGCTTTACGACAACAGTTGCGACTGCACTTGGTTTAGCTCAGACAAATCAGACTTCAGGAAATCAAGTCTATTTCGCTGGCGGTGGAGGTGGATCTATCTCAAACTCCTCTTCGGCAGGAGCTGGTGGACTTGGCGGTGGCGGAGCTGGAATTTCAGGAAGCAATACCGCTACATCTGGCACTGCAAATAGCGGTGGCGGCGGTGGTGCATCTGGATGTTGCAACGGTGGTTATAGCGGTGCTGGCGGTTCAGGTGTTGCAATCTTTAGATATCCTGCAAATGCAGGTTTAGTCATTTCAGTTTCGGGCTCTATTGTTTATCGTCAAACGACATCAATTTCTGCGACTGCAAATATCAATGGCAAAGTCACTTTTTATGCCAACCGCAAGGTGATTCCAAACTGCCGAAACTTGGTCACATCCTCAAGGGCTGTCACCTGCAATTGGAAGCCTTCAATTCATGGTCCGATCTCATTAACTGCCGAGATTGCCTCTGTTACCTTCCCTGGATATACAGGGTCCGCTAGAACCAGCGCTATTACTGCCAAACGCAGCAATAGCCGATAAGCCTTGCGGCCATATCAAGATTGGCTTCCTGCAAATTGCCCTTCATAAGTAAACTAACCGCATGAAGAAGCTCCTGATCCTCGGTGTGAGCATTCTTCTCTTCTTTTCAGCCACTCCAGCGATTGCTGCATCTGTGACGGCCGCAGGGGGAGCAACTCTGTGTAATCAGACGGTAGGAGTTGCCACCAATGTCTCTGCATATCAAACAGCCAACGGCGACTGCGTTGTTGAGTTCAGGAATGTTGGCTCAACTACATGGACAGTCCCTACAGGAGTCACATCAATTACATATCTCGTTGTTGCAGGTGGCGGCGGTGGCGCTGGAGGGCAAGCAAGTGAACATGGCGGCGGTGGTGGTGGAGCTGGAGGTGTTCTCTCTGGAACTCTAAGTGTTTCGCCAGGAAATATTTCTGTTGCTGTCGGCGGTGGTGGTGCAGGTGGTGCTGGTGGCTCTTCATCTGCTGGTGGTAGTAGTGGATCCAATAGCGCGCTCGCAGGCTCTGTCACGGCAAATGGTGGCGGTGGTGGAGGTAGCTATTTCAACGCTGGTCCTGCAACTGGTGGATCTGGTGGTGGTGCAGGAAATACTGCAACGACTGCTTATCTCACAGGTGCAAATGGAACTGCAGGACAAGGTAATAAAGGTGGAAATGTCACTTCCTCATCAACTAATGGTCGACATGCAGCAGGTGGTGGCGGTGCAGGAGCCGCGGGTGGAAACACAGTCACATCAGGCTCTGTAACTATTACTGCAGGTGCAGGTGGAGATGGTGTTACATCTTCGATTACAGGATCAACGCTGACTTATGGTGGCGGTGGCGGTGGTGGCGGAAGTAGCGCCGCTGGTGGCGGTGCAA
>CALEZA010000003.1 GCA_937927965.1 uncultured Candidatus Planktophila sp. | reverse complement strand
GGGAAGTGACCCTGGATCGAAGCTGGCAAAGGCGCAAGAGTTAGGCGTCACAATCATCGATGAGGCTCGCTTCTTAGAGCTTCTCGCCGGAAAGTAGTAATCTATAGCCATGTCTGCATACCTCGGTGAAGTAGCTCGCGAGCTACCTATCTCTCCAGAAGCATTTGGCGTTACCGCCTTCGTAATCTTTACCTTCCTTCTCTATATCGTTCTTCGCTTCGACAAGTAATTACGCGAGATACAAATCTCTATGCGACTTGGTCTCTATGGCGGAACATTTGATCCGATCCATAACGGCCATCTCCACCTCATCGCAGAGCTACTGCAGCGCAAGATTGTCGATCGCATTCTGGTAATTCCTGCCGGTCAACCTCGCCTTCGCAGTGGTGAGCCTTCAGCAACCGGTGCACAACGACGAACTATGTGTCAGCTTGCGATCAATGAGTTGGCCCCAGAGCTTCGCAGCAAGGTTGAGGTCAATCCGATTGAGATTCTTCGGATGGGACCGAGCTACACCATCGATACAGTTGAGGCAGTCAAGCAGGCTTATCCTGACGATGAGCTAGTTCTGATCATCGGAAGCGATGCACACGAGAAGATTGATCAATGGCATCGAGTGGATGAGTTATTGAAGCTGGTCACCCTCGAGGTGATTGCGCGCCCAGGCTATCAAGGCACAGGTGCGCGCGATATTGATGCAATTGATGTCTCAGCAACCCAAGTACGATTACACCAGTCAGATCAGCTTCCGCCCTCTGTCGCCGCCTATATCAAGGAGAATAACCTCTATGCCAGCTAGCCCAAGCACAATCGCTCATACTCAGATTGCCGCGCAAGCTGCTGCCGATAAATTTGGAACAGAGATGGTTGCACTCGATCTCTCTGAGCAAGCTGTTCTCTCAGAGGTCTTTCTTATTGTGACGGCGCAGAATGTTCGCCAAGTAGCAGCTATCTCAGATTGGGTGGAGGAGAAGCTACGCCTTGCCGGTGATAAGCCACTGCGTCGTGAAATCAGCGAAGAGTGGGCGCTCCTTGATTACTCAGATCTCGTTGTTCACATCCAGAGCAAGGTTCTTCGCAGCTACTACATGCTCGATCGCCTCTGGAATGATTGCCCAACAATTGAACTCAATATTAAAGAGCCGAGTGAAGATGGTGAAGTCGTAAATGGCTAACACCATTATTTTGTGGCGCCACGGTCAGACCGACTGGAACGTGCAGAATAAGTTTCAAGGACATACTGATATCCCACTCAATGCAGTGGGGGAGTATCAAGCAACACATGCCGCAAGGCTCGTTGTTGATATGAAACCAACAGCAATTATCTCAAGTGATCTTATGCGCGCTCAGAAAACCGCCCAAGCTCTCAGCGATATCAATGGCCTGCCAATCCACGTTGATGCCAGACTCCGTGAAACTAACTGCGGAAAGTGGGAAGGTCTGACCGGAGAAGAGATTAGAGCTGTTGACTTTGAGAATCTCAAGGAGTGGTCACTCGGTGGCGATAATCCTGCAGGTGGTACTGGAGATCGCCGAAGTGAAGTAGGTGCACGAGCAAAGGCAGCGATCGAAGATTACTTAGCTGGCAGAGATGGCCAGATGCTTGTCGTTGCAACCCATGGTGGAACAGCGAGAGCGATTATCGGTATGTATCTCGAACTTCCGATTCCTTACTGGTCGAAGATCGGTGGCCTCTCTAATGCTTCATGGTCGGTGCTCTCTCACACTCCTAAGGGTTGGCTGCTCACAGAACATAATGCTGGCTCAATCCCAGAGCCAGTCCTTGGCCAAGATGGAGCTGCGGTAATACCTGACTCGGTGAGGTAATATTCGAAGGTAGAACAAGCGGGGATATGGCGCAATTGGTAGCGCGCTTCCATGGCATGGAAGAGGTTAGGGGTTCGATTCCCCTTATCTCCACAGAAATTTCAATCTTTATCATCCGTTAAGATGAGCATATGAGCAACGAACCTCAAGAACACGCGGCATATGACTTTGCCTATGTCCAAGAGAAGTGGCTGCCAATTTGGGACAAGCTAGAACCTTTTAAATCAGGTCGTGCAGATGATCCTCGTCCTAAGAAATATGTCCTCGATATGTTCCCTTATCCATCGGGCGACCTTCATATGGGTCACGCTGAGGCTTATGCGCTAGGTGATGTGATTGCCCGTTACTGGATCCAAAAGGGATTCAATGTGATGCACCCAATTGGATGGGATGCATTTGGTCTTCCCGCAGAGAATGCTGCGATTAAGCGGAATGCAGATCCTCGCGATTGGACTTATGAAAATATCGCAGTTCAAAAATCTTCTATGCGTCGTTATGCATGTTCATTCGATTGGGATCGTGTCTTTAACACATGTGACCCTGAGTACTACAAGTGGAATCAGTGGCTCTTTATCGAACTCCATAAGCGCGGTCTTGCATATCGCAAAGATTCTGCAGTCAACTGGTGTCCAGGCTGCCAGACAGTTCTTGCAAACGAGCAGGTAGTTGCAGGTCTGTGTGAGCGATGCGATAGCGCTGTCACAAAGAAGAAGCTCAATCAGTGGTATTTCAAGATCACAGATTACGCAGATCGACTTCTCGATGACATGGAACAACTTGAAGGTAAGTGGCCTGAGAAAGTACTTCTCATGCAGCGTAACTGGATTGGCCGCTCACAAGGTGCCAATGTTCAATTTGAAATTGAGGGCCGCAAGGAACCTGTCACTATCTACACCACTCGTCCAGATACTCTCTATGGCGCAACATTTATGGTTGTTGCGGCAGATTCAGCTCTGGCAGCAGAGCTTGCATCGGGTGGACCTGTTGAAGCAGAGTTCAACGCCTACCTTGATTCAGTCAAGGCTGCCTCCGATATCGATCGTTTAGCAACTGATCGCCCCAAGTCAGGAGTCGATCTCAAGCGCTTTGCAATCAATCCAGTTAATGGAGAGAAACTTCCAATCTGGGCATCAGATTATGTTCTTGCAGATTATGGAACTGGTGCAATCATGGCAGTTCCTGCTCATGATCAGCGCGACCTTGATTTTGCCAAGGCGATGGGACTTCCTATTCGCGTTGTGGTGCAGACAGATGAAGAAGATCCAGCAGTCTCGGGTGTTGCCACAACAGGAAGCGGCACACTCATCAACTCTGGCTCACTCAATGGCCTTAATAAAGATGCCGCTATCGCAGCTATCACTGCAGAGTTGGAATCCAAGGGACTTGGAAAAGCTGCTCGCAATTATCGCCTCCGCGACTGGCTCGTCTCACGCCAGCGCTTCTGGGGAACACCAATCCCAATCATTCACTGCGATAAGTGTGGAGAAGTTCCAGTTCCAGCAGATCAGCTTCCACTCACTCTTCCTGCAGCCAAAGATATTGACCTTAAGCCAAAGGGCCAATCACCACTTGCTGCTGCAACTGATTGGGTAAACACAACATGTCCAACATGTGGTGGTGCAGCTCTTCGTGACTCAGACACAATGGATACTTTCGTTGACTCATCTTGGTATTTCCTTCGTTATCCATCTTCGACAAACGACAAAGAGCCATTCTCTCGTGCAGATGTTGATACCTGGCTACCCGTAGATCAGTATGTGGGAGGCGTTACTCACGCAATCCTTCACCTTCTCTACTCACGCTTTTTCACCAAGGTTCTCAATGACATGGGAATGCTTGGGTTTAATGAACCTTTCACTCGCCTTCTCAATCAAGGCATGGTCTTGATGGATGGCTCTGCCATGTCGAAGTCTCGTGGCAATCTTGTTCGCCTCTCAGATGAACTTGAAAATCACGGTGTGGATGCTATTCGCCTCTCCATGGTATTTGCAGGACCACCTGAAGATGATGTGGATTGGGCAGATGTTTCACCATCTGGCTCCGTTAAATTCTTAAGTCGTGCATGGCGACTATCAGGTGATGTCACATCAGCTCCTGGAGTTGATTTCGCATCAGGTGATCTCGCTCTTCGTAAGGCAACACATAAAGCTCTTCATGATGCAGCATTTGCTGTGGAATCATTCCGTTTCAATGTCGCTATCGCTCGTGTCATGGAGCTTGTGAATGCAACTCGAAAGGCAATCGACTCAGGTTGTGGCGCTGCAGATCCTGCGGTGCGTGAAGCAGTAGAAGCGATTGCAATCATGCTCTCACTTGTTGCTCCCTTCACGGCTGAAGAGATGTGGGAGCGACTTGGACATTCACCTGCGATTGCAGTTGCTGGCTGGCCAGAAGTTGACCCTGCTCTCCTTGTTGCAGATGAGGTTGAAGCAGTTATTCAGGTCAATGGAAAGATCAAGGGACGCATCAATGTATCGCCTTCAATTTCTGAGGCAGAGTTTGAAGCGGCTGCACTTGCTCATCCAGATATCGTAAAAGAGCTTGCGGGAGCCACTCCTAAAAAGGTGATTGCTCGCGCTCCAAAGCTCGTCAATATCGTTATCTAACCTAAAGCACCTTTTCAAGAAAGTCATTGAGAAGGCGCTGGTATTTGGCTGCCTCTTCCATATATGTCATGTGGGCTGACTCTTCAAAGATCTCCCAGTGTGAACCGTTGATGCCATCACGATAACTCTGGTTACTTGCAGGCGTTGATTCATCGAAGCGACCTGAGAAAATCATCGTTGGCACAGTGATCTTGTGAAGGCGATCTGTGACCACATGGTGCTTTAGATTTCCTGTGCAGGAAAGCTCTGAGTGTCCCCACATCGCGCTATAAACAGTGGGATCTTTCTGTGACTCTTCAATTGCAGTCAAGATTTCTGGTGGCGCTGGAATTCTGCAGAGATGTCTGTGATAGAACTCTGTGATTGCGATTGCATATTCATCACTATCGATAGTGCCTGCATCTTCATGGCGAATGAGTGGTTCGGAAAATTCTTCTTCCATTTCAAGTGCAAGGCGTCGAGCTTGCGTCTCCCACATATCAGTATCGGCAAGAGCACTTGAAAGAATAAGTGCCTTTAAGCCTTGGGGTTGAGTAATTCCAATCTCGGCAGCAAGCAATCCTCCCCATGAATGACCAAGAAGTGCGAAGTCATTTTCAATATTCAGATGTTTCACAAGGAGAGCGAACTCCTCAACAAAGAGTGAGATTGTCCAGAAGCTCTTATCTTTATCGGGAAGGTGTGTTGATTCTCCGCATCCGATTTGGTCATAGACGATTGCAGCTCGACCAGTTGCTTCCACATATCGCGCAACTACCTTCATAGAGTGTGAGGTGAATCCAGGGCCACCATGGGCGATGAGGAGAGGAGTAATACCTTCAGTAATCTCTCCAAAGATTGTGTATGCGGTTTGCCCGTGCTGCCACTTCATAGAGTCGCTCTTCATGGACTCACCGTAACATCCACAGGGAGTGCGAGAATAGAGATAGAGCGCATAAAAATAACCGATTATCGCTCCATGGAAAACATTAGGAATTGGTGGAGCGAACTCCACTACACCCCACTACAGAAACGATCTCTTTTGGCATTAGCCGCAGGGATCGTGGCCATCTCCTCTATCTTCATTAT
The DNA here is from genome assembly GCA_937927965.1 of uncultured Candidatus Planktophila sp. Lineage (GTDB taxonomy): Bacteria > Actinomycetota > Actinomycetes > Nanopelagicales > Nanopelagicaceae > Planktophila. The sequence goes on along the minus strand of CALEZA010000003.1, from coordinate 8,403 downwards.
CCGCTCATCTACTCCAAGCCAGGCTATTACACCACCACCATTGACTGTCGATGTTGCAGCCGTTGATATCACTATAGATATTCAAGGAGCCGTGAAGACTCCTGGTGTTTACAGACTTGCAATCGGCTCTCGAGTCTTTGATGCTATTAAGGCAGCTGGCGGATTGACTGCAAAGGCTGATCCCTCTGATGTGAACCAGGCAAGAATCATCTCCGATGGAGAACAGATTTATATCTACGCAAAATCTGGAAGTTCAAAGTCTGTAGTCAAGCCTAAGGTTAAGGATTCTGGATTTCTTCTCGTCAATAGAGCTAGCGCCAAAGAGTTTGAAGCACTCGATGGGATTGGACCAGTACTTGCCAGCAGAATTGTGAGTTTTCGGAAAGAACACGGGCCATTTGCAACATTGGATGACTTACTGAAAGTCCCTGGTATTGGCTCAAGCACATTAGCAAAGTTCAAAACAAAACTCCGTCTGTAGTCGATAGCAGAGCGCTTGCTCTGGCAGCTGCGATCTGGATTGGCGCAGTTGCACAAAGTCTCTTCTCTGCCTGGACAGTCGTATTCTTCGGGCTCCTTCTCTCTATCTTCTTGGCAGGTGTGAGGCGGACAAGTGCAATGACTTTAGCGTTCGCACTCATTTTCGGTGCAAGTCTGCTCTCACTGCGACAGAGTTCCCTTCAGGGGAGCGCACTACGCGAGCACCTATGTTCGACGATGAGCGTTGTTGCAACAGTAAGAACTGACCCATCACCAACAATAAAGAAGGCAATGGGCCGCACCTTTGCTCCACGGCGCTACTCATTTCTTGCTGCAACCGAGTATGGACCCATCAGAGTAATTGCACCCAAATCCTCGGTGGAGACACTTCTACCTGGCCAGAGATTTGAAATTACTGGAATGCTCATCAGAAGCAGTGAAGCAAGGATTGCAGCGCTGATGAGCGCAACCAAAGCTCTACGAATACTCTCTCCTCCATCGAGATTTCAGAGAGCACTTGCTTCTATTCGTCTCGGACTTCGCCAGGTAAGTGGAGACGGCGATCCAGGAGCCCTCATTCCTGGGATGGTAATTGGAGATACAGCTCAGCAAAGTGCCGACTTTAAGAATGATATGAAGAGATCTGGGCTGACTCACTTAGTTGCTGTGAGCGGAGCTAACTTTGCAATCGTCTCAGCCTTCATTCTCTGGTGTATGCAATTTATCTTTCGCACCATTCCTCCTCGACTGATTGCCACTGCAATCTTCCTTGCGATCTTTATCGCACTTGTGCGCCCCACACCATCTGTTCTGCGAGCTGCAGCAATGGCAGCAGTTGCCCTAGTTGCGATGGGTTCTCGCCGAAGAAGTGACTCTCTTCCCGCCCTTGCTCTGGCAATTGCAGCAGTAATTGCAATTGATCCTTGGCAAGCTAGAGATCCAGGATTTGCTCTCTCAGTTCTTGCAACTGCAGGTTTATTGCTGGTGGCACCAGCTCTCATCGAGAAAATGCAGGGCAGGATTCCTCAAAAAATAGCATCTATCGTTGCACCGCCAATAGCTGCAACAGCGCTCTGTCTACCCATCATCGTCTGCCTATCCGGCTATATCTCACCCATCTCAATCGTTGCCAATATCGTGGCCGCTCCATTTGTTGCACCCATCACTGTTGTAGGTTTTATTGCAGCTCTCATCTCTCCTTTCTCGCTAGATATGGCGCAGTTAATTATCTTCTTTATTCGCCCCTTTGCAGCAGCCATTACGGGAGTGGCTCGATGGGGTGCAGACTTTCCAGTCCTGACAATAGGCAAAGGTTTATTTGGAGCTGCAATTGCCCTCATTGCAACTCTGCTGATATTTGTATTTCGAGTCAAAGCTCTGATATTTCTTCTTTTGATTTCCGCCATTTTTATTTGGGTGGGTCGCTTTCCCACAAATGATTGGCAGATATATGCATGTGATGTGGGGCAGGGAGATGCCACAATTCTGCGCTTGGCCGAGAAGCAGGCCATAGTTATTGATGTTGGGCCTGATCCATCACTGATAGATAGATGTTTGCGAAGACTTCACATCAAAGAGATTCCTCTTCTAATTCTCACCCATGCACATGCAGATCACATCGGTGGACTCAGCGGTGCTCGTAATGGACGCAAAGTGGGGCAGACCTGGTTTGGAAATATCGCAGCTGGAAGTAGAGCAAAGATTGGCCAATTCACAATCGATGTTCTCTGGCCAGAGAATGTGCAGGCTCACGATGAGAATCCCAATAACCTCAGTATTGCAGCGTTGATTTACTCCCAGGATTTCACACTCTTTGCATCGGGAGATATTGAGCCACCAGTTCAAATGCGTCTGCGCGGCAAAGTGGGAAAGGTCGACATCTATAAAGTTGCCCACCATGGCTCTCGGTATCAAGATGAAGCGTTTATGCGAGAGCTCTCACCCGCTCTAGCGCTGATAAGCGTGGGGGAGGCAAACACTTACGGCCACCCATCCCCGTTGACCATCTCCGCTCTTGAGAGAATTCACGCTAAGGTTCTGCGTACAGATCGTGACGGATCGATAGCAGTTCAAGTGCATCAGCACCAGATCTCATTTCAGCGCGAAAAGTCACGGTTGAGGTTATTGCAGCTAAATTAGAGCGAAGGGAGTAGAGATGAAAGATATCTATCTCCTCCTAGGCGCAGAAGCAGCACTTGCAGATCGCGCACTCAATAAGTTGATGGCAGAACTTCGTGATGAAAAAGCTGAAGTCACTACCTTGAGTGCAGGCGATGTCATTGTGGGAGATATTGCCGATGCTCTTGCGCCCTCTCTTTTTTCTGAGCGTAGAGCGTTAGTGCTCAAAGACCTCCAAGATCTCGATGATGATTGTAAGGATGAGGTAACTCGCTATCTCGATGCCATCGACCCCACCACCACTGTGATCTTTATTCATAAAGGGGGAGTCAAAGGCAAAGCACTCCTTGATGCGATAAAGAAGGTAAAGCCTGAAATTATCGCCTGCGATGCTCTCAAGAAAGAGGCAGAGAAAGAAGAATTTGTAAAAGATCTCTTCCTCGATAGTGGGCGCAAAGCATCTCCTGCAGCCGTGACTGCTCTGGTGGGGGCACTTGGAAGTGATCTTCGTGAACTGCAGCAAGCTGTCTCACAGATATCTCTCGATGCACCAGCTGGCGTGATTGATGAAGCAATCATCGATAAGTTTCATCAAGGACGGATTGAGACAACAGGTTTTGATGTTGCTGATGCAACGCTAGATGGCAATCTTCCAACAGCACTTGTCACTCTTCGAAGCGCACTTGAAACTGGGACAGATCCAGTGATGGTCACTTCTGCGATTGCCTCATCTCTTCGCAACCTCGCTAAAGTCTCTGGCACTAATCGCAGTCAGAAGTCATTCGAGTTGGCAGGAACACTCGGAATGGCTCCATGGCAGATCGATAAAGCCAGACGCCAACTAGCGGGATGGACTCCACGAGGGATAGCAGCTGCCACAGAGGCCATCGCTAAGGCAGATGCCGATGTGAAGGGGGCCAGTTCTGACCCGATTTTTGCCCTGGAGAAGGCTCTGGCCAGTATCGCTGCCGCACGCTCCAAATAGACTCGATTTTGGCCTCATAGGCTCACGCTGATAACCTACGGGCCTGTTCAATCCGCCGGATTGGCCAAATAACTACCTTTAAATTAAGTAACGGAGCATCGCGTGGCAAATATCAAGTCGCAGGTCAAGCGCATCAAGACAAACGAGAAGGCTCGCCTTCGTAACAAGTCTGTCCTTTCATCTATCAAGACAGCTGTTCGCAAGTTCCGCGACGCTGCTGCTAAGGGTGACGCTGCTGCAATCACAACAGAACTCCGCGCTGCATCAAAGGCTCTCGATGTTGCAGTATCAAAGGGAGTCATCCACAAGAACTCTGCAGCTAACAAGAAGTCATCAATGGCTAAGGCTGCTGCAAAGGCTGGCGCTCGCTAATTCGCGACGCCTCATCTATTCACCAATTCGTAAGGCGGTCACGGTAAGTGCCAGCAATTAGTATTGCCAAGGCGCCGCAACCTGCCTCAACAAATCCGGCGCAGATTCGCAATTTCTGCATCATCGCCCACATCGATCATGGCAAATCAACTCTTGCAGATCGCATGCTCCAAATTACTGAGGTAGTCGAAGCGCGTTTGATGCGTGCTCAATATCTCGACCGTATGGATATTGAACGCGAACGCGGAATCACCATTAAATCACAGGCAGTTCGCCTTCCATGGAAATCTGGCATCGATGGTCAGGAATACATCCTGAATATGATCGACACTCCAGGCCATGTGGACTTCACATATGAAGTTTCACGATCTCTTGCAGCATGTGAGGGTGCAGTTCTTCTCGTTGACTGCGCTCAAGGTATTGAAGCCCAAACACTTGCCAACCTCTACCTTGCGATGGAGAACAACCTCACCATCATTCCTGTTCTCAATAAAATCGATCTTCCTAATGCACAGCCAGATAAATTTGCCGCAGAGCTTGCTGGATTAATTGGTTGCAAAGTTGAAGATGTGTTGAGAGTCTCAGGCAAGACTGGCGATGGAGTTGCAGAACTACTCGATCAGATTGTTGCTCTTATTCCAGCTCCAGTGGGAGATGCTGATGCACCTGCTCGCGCCCTCATCTTCGATTCTGTTTATGATGCCTATCGCGGCGTAGTCACCTATGTTCGCGTTGTTGATGGGCACCTTTCACCGCGAGAGCAGATTCAAATGTTCTCAACGGGTGTTAAACATGAAGCTCTTGAAATCGGAGTGATCTCGCCAGAACCACTTCCTTCAAAGGGTCTTGGCGTGGGAGAGGTGGGATATCTCATCACTGGTGTGAAAGATGTGCGCCAGTCACGAGTAGGCGATACCGTCACAAGTTTCACGCGCCCAACAAAAGAAGCTTTGGGTGGATATAAAGATCCAAAGCCAATGGTCTTCTCAGGTCTCTTTCCTCTCGATGGCGCAGATTTTCCAGTTCTTCGTGATGCACTTGAAAAGCTACAGCTCAACGATGCTGCACTTGTCTATGAACCAGAGAGCTCTGCAGCGCTGGGATTTGGTTTCCGCTGCGGCTTCTTAGGACTTCTTCATATGGAGATTGTGCGTGAGCGCCTTGAGCGAGAAGCAAAACTTAATCTGATTTCAACAGCTCCCAATGTGGTCTATCAAGTCACTATGGAAGATGGAAAAGTTGTCACAGTGACAAACCCTTCAGAGTTTCCTGACGGCAAGGTCAATAAGGTGGAAGAGCCGATTGTGAAAGCTACAGTTCTGGCTCCATCTGAATTTATCGGAACCATTATGGAGCTCTGCCAAGATCGCCGTGGCGAGATGCTTGGAATGGATTACATCTCAGAAGATCGTGTGGAGATTCGTTACACACTTCCACTTGCAGAGATCGTCTTTGACTTCTTCGACCAGCTCAAGTCCCGCACACGCGGATATGCATCCTTAGATTATGAAGAGATTGGCGATAAAGAGGGCAACCTTGTAAAGGTCGACATCTTGCTCCAAGGTGAAGCAGTCGATGCATTTAGCGCAGTCGTTCACCGCGATAAGGCTTACTCCTATGGCGTAATGATGACTGGCAAGCTCCGTGAACTCATTCCTCGTCAGCAATTCGAAGTTCCTATCCAGGCTGCTATTGGATCTCGCATCATTGCCCGTGAATCGATTAGAGCTATCCGTAAGGATGTTCTTGCTAAGTGTTACGGTGGAGATATCTCTCGTAAGCGCAAGCTTCTTGAGAAGCAGAAGGAAGGTAAGAAGCGCATGAAGATGGTGGGACGCGTTGAAGTTCCACAGGAAGCTTTCGTTGCAGCCCTTGCTACCGATGCCGATATCGAGAAGATTAAAGCAGCTCGCAAACTAGAGAACTAACATGCTCTCGTTCTATGTGCACATTCCATACTGTGTACGACGCTGCGGATATTGTGACTTCAACACCTACACACCTTCTGAACTTCAAGACGGTGCCACCTTAGAAATCGTCTCCCGTGACTACATTGATGCAGTCCTCCTGGAACTAGAAGATGCTCCAACGGAAGTAGTTCCAACAATCTTCTTTGGCGGCGGAACACCATCTCTTATTCCGCCTCACGATCTCGGACGAGTGATTACTGCGATTAGAAATCGCAACGGACTCACAGATGATTGTGAAATCACATTAGAGGCGAACCCAGATTCTGTAACACAAGAAAAGCTCAACGGATATATCGCCGCAGGGTTTAATCGCATCTCATTTGGTATGCAATCTAACCAAGAGCATGTATTAAAAGTGTTAGATAGAACCCACAACCCTGAGAATGTTCGCAAGGCTGTCGATATGGCACGAGCTGCAGGGTTTGGATCAATCAGCGTAGATCTCATCTATGGAGCGCCAGGTGAATCTCTCTCGGATTGGGCATCAACTGTAAAGGAAGCGCTCTCACTCGATATAGATCACATTAGTGCCTACGCACTCATCGTCGAAGAGGGAACAAAGCTTGCTGCTCAAATTAAACGCGGTGAACTCACGATGCCAGATGACGATTTGATGGCAGATATGTATTTACTTGTGGATCAACAATGCTTACAAAAAGGTTTGAAATGGTATGAGCTCTCCAATTGGTCAAAGCCAGACCATCAATGTCGCCACAACATCGCATATTGGAAGTCGAAGAATTGGTGGGGTCTTGGCCCTGGAGCCCACTCCCACATAGATCAGAAGCGTTTCTGGAATGTGAAACATCCCAACGCCTATAAGGAAAAAGTCTTTGGAGGTATTTCACCGATTAAAGACTCTGAGATTCTCACCGATGATCAGAAGAAATCTGAATACATCATGCTCGCCATTCGAATGCCAGAGGGTGTTCGTAAATCTGCGCTCTCTGTTGCCCAATATGAGCGGACGATGGAGTACATCAAGAGCGGACATGTGATTGATCGACCTGATTCCATCGCACTCACACCACAGGGACGCCTGATTGCTGACCGCCTCACTCAGGAGATGCTTGCCTAAGCCAGTGAAGGTAAACTCCACCATTATGGCTACCGACCGCAGACTCGAAATCTTGAGAGCTATAGTCGATGAGTATGTCGCCACACAAGAGCCTGTGGGCTCCAAAGCAATTGCAGATAAGAGCGTCTTAGGAATCTCGCCAGCGACCATTCGTAATGAGATGGCAATCCTTGAAGATGAAGGTTTGATCACTCAACCTCACACGAGTGCAGGACGCATTCCGACCGATCTGGGATATAGAGTCTTCGTGGATAAGCTCGCAACAGTTAAGCCACTTTCTTCTGCCGAGCGCCGCGCAATCGAAACTTTTCTTGAAGGAGCCCTCGATCTCGATGACATCGTGATGCGAACAGTCAGACTTCTTGCGGATGTAACTAAGCAGGTGGCAGTTGTTCAATATCCCACCATGATTAAGTCGCGTGTGCGCCATGTGGAGTTAGTATCACTTAACCCTTCTCGCATCATGATGATTCTCATTACCGATGCTGGACGAGTAGAGCAGCGCATTATTGAACTTAACGCAGAAGCACCAGAGGCCTTTATTGCAAGCCTTCGCACTCAGCTCAACAATGCGATGATGGGGCAACGCCTTCCTGATGTTGCAGATCGCATTGCGAACATTATGGATAGCTACACAGCATCAGAGCGCAAAGATGTGGCACTTGTAATTTCATCTGTCATTGAGATGGCAGTAGAGCGACCTGAAGAGAAGGTCGTTCTTGCGGGAACTGCGAATTTGGCTCGCTTTAAGGAAGATTTCTCAATGAAAATCCACCCAGTGCTAGAAGCCCTGGAGGAGCAGGTAGTTCTCCTTCGACTTCTAGGCGATGCTCCGGAATCAGTCCAGGTGCGGATTGGCCATGAGCAACAGGATGCGAATTTGCAGAGCACTTCAATTGTCACTGTGGGATATGGCCTAGATAACGGCCCACTGGGATCATTGGGTGTCTTGGGACCTACTCGCATGGATTACGCTGGTTCCATATCTGCAGTATCTGCAGTTGCCCGCTATGTGGGTCGATACATCACGGAGAGTGCACAGTAAATGGCTGATTATTACGAGCTCCTCGGCGTTGATAGAAGCGCATCTCAAGATGAGATTAAGAAGGCATATCGCAAGATTGCACGAGAACTACACCCTGATATCAATCCAGATCCTGAAGTTCAAAATAAGTTTAAAGAAGTCACCGCAGCTTATGACGCTTTGAGTGATCCACAGAAGCGTCAGCAATATGACATGGGTGGCCGTGGTGGTTTCAATGATTTCGGCGGCGGATTTGGCGGCGGTGGATTTAGTGACATCATGGATGCATTCTTTGGTGGCGGCGGAAATCGTGGACCACGCCCTCGAATGCGTCAGGGGCAAGATGCGCTCATTCGTATCGAAGTTGATTTACATG
>CALEZA010000002.1 GCA_937927965.1 uncultured Candidatus Planktophila sp. | reverse complement strand
GCGGAATCGTTGGGCAGTCATTCCAGAGACGATCGAGCATGTAGTAGCTGCGAAGCGTCTTGCTCTGAATATGAACAACGAGATCTGAGTAATCAAGCAACGCCCACTCTTCACTGATTTCACGGCGAAGTGGCTTATCGCCTGCAAGGCGCAACTTCTCTTCTACCCAATCTGAGATTGCAGAAACCTGGCGAACATTCTGCGCTGTGACAATAAGAAAAACTTCCGAGAGGACAGATTGCTCTGAGAGATCAAGAGCGATGATTTCTGTTCCAAATTTATCTGCAGCAGCTTGAGCGGCTATCTCTGTGTTGGCGATTACGCGTGGGCTAGCTGACATAGAGATTGTGCTCCTTGATATAGGCAGCTACCGAAGTTGGCACCTGATCTGATTGACCTAATCGTACTTGAGTTGCAGAGACATCAAGTGCATCGATATTTCTTCCTTCAACGCCAGCAAACCCAGGCCGATCAATTACTTCAAATCTCACTAGTTGTTTGAGCTCATCAATACGGTGCCATTGGTCCAGTTTTTCAAATGCATCAGTACCGATGATGAGAATTAGTTCATCGTCTGGATAAGCCTGCTTTATTGCTTCCACGGTATCTATTGTGTAGCTAGGGCCCATGCGCAAAATCTCTATAGGGTTAACAAGAACTTTGCTTCGAAGCGTTGAATCTAACTCGTTAATTGCGAGCTGACACATCGCTCTGCGGTCTGCACCACTTGCACTAGGTTCACTAGCTCTTAGGCGAGGCTGGCCTGCAGGAATAACAAGTATTTGATCTACAACATCGCGGATCAGAAGCTCAGAGATGACATGGAGGTGGCCGTTATGAATCGGATCGAATGTTCCGCCATAAATGCCTAGTCTCAAGGCGTGCTACTTATCGAAACGGAGAACGACATAGAGCAAGAAAACAAATACTGCGAAAGCTGTAACACCAAAGGCAACAGGTGAGATTGGAAGTTCGCGAGTGGTCTCTGATAAGTAATTGAACATGGGTCTAGATTACTACTTTCCTGCTAGAAGCTCTAAGAACTTAGCCTCATCGATAATCGTCACGCCCAACTCCTGCGCCTTGGCAAGCTTTGAACCAGGATCGGAGCCCACCAATACATAATCTGTCTTCTTGGAGACAGAAGAAGAGGCTTTTCCTCCATGGGATGTGATCTCTTCTGCAATCGAGTCACGGGTGTAGTTAACAAGTCCACCCGTGACAACAAATGTCAGACCCGCAAGAGTTTGAGCCTTTAATTCCACTGGGGCATTTTCCATTGCAACTCCAGCGGCTGCCCACTTCTTCACAATCGTTTGGTGCCAATCAACTGCAAACCATTCAACAATGGATTCTGCGATTGTCTCGCCCAAACCCTCAATGGATGAGAGTTCTGCTGCACTTGCCTTAGAGATCGCCTCCATGGAACCAAAATGTGTTGCTAGCGCTTGGGCTGCGGTTGGACCAACATGTCGGATGGAGAGCGAGACGATTGTGCGCCAAAGAGGTCTAGTCTTTGCAACTTCCAGCGCTGCAAGAAGTTTCTCCACATTTTTACCCGGCGTGCCATCTTTCTTGGTAAAGAATGAAGATTTAATTAGTTGTTCTTCTGTGAGAGAGAAAAGATCACCCTCATCTTCAATAATTTTATCGGCGAGCAATGCGATTGCTGCCTCTAAACCAAGAACATCGATATCAAGGGCTGATCTGGAACCGATGTAGTAAATGCGCTCACGCAGCTGAGCGGGACATGTGCGCTGGTTAGTACAGCGAATATCAACATCGCCTTCGGTAATCGCTTTGAGAGCGCTACCGCAATCTGGGCACTTGGTTGGCATGACAAATTTCTTCTCTTTGCCTGTGCGTTTTTCAACAACAGCACCAAGTACTTCAGGGATAACATCGCCCGCTTTGCGAATAATCACTGTGTCGCCTATCAAAATACCCTTGCGTTCAATCTCTTCTTGATTATGAAGAGTTGCATTTGTGATTGTGGAGCCCGCAACTTTGACCGGCTCCATAAAGGCAAAGGGAGTCACGCGACCTGTTCTGCCAACACTAACTTTGATATCGAGAAGCTTTGTTGTGACCTCTTCAGGTGGGTACTTATATGCAATAGCCCACTTCGGAGCACGAGATGTGAAGCCGAGCTTGCGTTGCTCAGCAATTGAATCAACTTTAATTACCACTCCATCTATCTCATGCTCGATATCGTGGCGATGCTCGTTGTAGTAAGCGATAAATTCAAGAACTTCTTCGCGACTTCCGCACACCTTAAAGCGATCAGAAGTGGGAAGACCTAACTTCTTTAGTTCGGTATATGCATCTGACTGATTCTTAAATGTGAGGCCATCATTGGCACCAACGCCATGAACCACCATAGAAAGCGGTCTTGATGCTGTCACTCGTGGATCTTTCTGGCGAAGAGATCCTGCAGCTGAGTTGCGAGGGTTTGCAAAGAGCGCTTTGCCCGCTTCTTCCAGCTCCTCATTAAGTTGATTAAATGCGGCAACTGGGAAGAAGACTTCTCCTCGAACTTCAATTTGTGTGGGGATCTTCTTGCTAGAGAGGGTGTGCGGTAAAACTTTAATGGTCTTGACATTGAGAGTTACATCTTCACCTGTCACACCATTGCCGCGAGTAAGTCCTCGGACCAACTGCCCATTCTCATAGAGGAGATTGATAGCGAGGCCATCTACCTTTAGTTCGCAGAGATATTGAGGAGATGTACTCTCTTTTTCAACTCGATCAAACCAAGCATTTAACTCATCCTCATCAAAGACATTGTCCAAGCTCATCATCTTCTCGATGTGATCATGCTGAGTAAATGATGTGGCAAATCCACCACCCACACCTAGTGATGGAGAGTCTGGCTCAAGAAGTTCTGGGTGCTTTGCCTCTAAAGCTTCGAGCTCTTTGAGTAATTTATCAAATTGGGCATCTGTGATCGTTGGTGCGTCGAGAACATAGTATTTAAATTGGTGATCACGAATCTCTTGAGTGAGTTCTGCTATGCGGTGGCGGGCTTCGTTGCTCATGCTGTCTCACAAATCGTTGCCGATGCCACTACTCGATCGCCATCGTAAATAACCATTGCTTGACCAGTTGCTAATCCAAAGAGTGGTGAATCCAGAGTTGCAGTGAGCAGTCCATCGGAGAGGGAGTAGGTGCAATCAAGCGGAGCTCCATGAGCTCTTACCTGCACAAATCCACGATGCTCTCCTTGAGGAATATCAGGGCCGCAGATAATGGTGCGTTCTCCATGCATTGTCGTCACTGCCAAATCTTCTCGTGAACCTACGACAACTGTATTGGTGACAGGCTCAACGCTAAGAACAAAACGCGGTGATCCATCTGGAGTTGGAATGGTCAGACCAAGCCCTTTTCGCTGTCCAATTGTGTATGTGTATGCGCCCTTGTGGGTACCGAGCTGCTTACCATCTTGATCGACGATAGGGCCTTCTTCGCTTCCTAAGCGTTCACGGAGCCATCCCGCGTTATCACCGGATGGGACGAAGCAGATGTCATGGCTATCTGGTTTTTGAGCCACAGCTAATCCACGAGCTTCGGCCTCTTTGCGAATATCAACTTTTTCAGTATCTCCTAAAGGAAAGATTGCACCATCAATTTGTTCACGGTTGAGAACTGCCAAAACATAAGACTGATCCTTCAGAGGATCAATTGCACGATGGAGCGTCTTTCCTTCAGGAGTGTCCACCGTGCGGGCGTAGTGACCTGTGATTACACCATCAAAACCCATCGCTTTTGCGCGATCTAAAACTGCAGCAAACTTAATCTTTTCATTACACCGCAAACAAGGGTTTGGAGTTCTACCTGCGGCATATTCGCTCATGAAGTTTTCAACTACATTCTCGTGAAACTCCTCAGCCATATCCCAAATATAAAAAGGAATTCCGATGACATCGGCTGCTCGTCGTGCATCGTGAGAATCTTCAATGGTGCAGCACCCGCGTGCGCCACTTCGATATTTCTGAGGGTTTGATGAGAGCGCTAAGTGGACTCCAATTACTTCATGGCCCGCTTCAACAGCTCGTGCTGCCGCTACAGCAGAATCCACTCCCCCAGACATTGCTGCGATGAGTCTCATTGAGCACCTCTTGCACGCTCTAGAACTACGGGCAACTTTTCAAGCATTGTTTCAAAATCTTTGCGTGTGGTGCTTACTCCTAGAGAGAAGCGGATAGTAGACATAACTAGATCTTCTTTGATCCCCATTGCAAGAAGGACATGACTTGGGCGATGAACACCTGCGCTACAAGCAGCGCCCGTAGAGCATGAGATTCCTTCAGCATCAAAGAGCATTAAGAGAGTCTCATTTGATGCACCAGGAAATGTGACACTCAAAATTCCAGGAAGCCTCTGAGCATCTGCGCCATTGATGATTGCGTCAGGTGCTAAATATTTCAACCGTGATTCAATCGATTGGCGTGCTTGTTCCACTTTGGTATCGATATATTCGCAGTGGCGCACAGCGGCTGCTAGTCCAATGATCGAAGGAGCATTCACGGTTCCACTTCGAATTTCTCGCTCTTGTCCTCCACCATGAATGAGCGCAGGAAGATCGATGCCGCGGCGCAAAATGAGAATTCCAATTCCCACAGGTCCACCCACTTTGTGACCGCTGAGAGATGCAGCAAATAAACCAAGTTCCTTAAATGAGAAAGGTGTTTTCGTCCAGGATTGAATCGCATCTGAATGCACAGGAATATCTCCCGCAATATTTACTACCTGATCAACAGGCTGCAAGACTCCCGTCTCGTTGTTGGAGTGCATCACGGAAATCAGCGCAATCTCGTCACCGCGGTCTTGAATCATGTTCTTAAGGAAATCTAAATCAATCACTCCGTTTGAACGGGCAGGAATCTCAATGAGTTTGGCGCCTTCGTGGGAAGCTAACCACTGTGCTGGCTCTAGTACTGCCTGATGCTCAATTGCGGAGATAAGGATGAGGTTGCGCTTCTTGTCTTGATTGCGAAACCAGAATATTCCTTTGACTGCAATGTTATTTGCCTCAGTGCCAGAACCCGTGAAGATAATTTCACTTGATTGACATCCCAGAGATTGTGCGAGGAAATCGCGAGCATCCTCGTCTTCCTTGCGAACTGCACGACCATCTGTGTGAAGAGATGATGGATTACCAATCTTTGCAAGGGCAGCGCTCATCGCCTCAATCGCTAGAGGATTCATAGGCGTAGTCGCCGCATGATCGAGATAGATGCTCATTGGAGAGCATTCTAGTTTGAGAAAGGCTCTTACGCCTTACGCGCCTTTACGCCTTCAGTTGCCGCTGGAAGGACTGAAAAAAGGTCTCCAACGACACCAAAGTCAGCGATTTCAAAGAGTGGGGCTTCTGGGTCCTTGTTGACCACAACGATTGTCTTTGAAGTCTGCATTCCAGCGCGATGTTGGATTGCACCTGAAATTCCACATGCAACATAGAGGGCTGGGCTTACTGTCTTACCAGTCTGACCCACTTGATGAGAATGTGGATACCAGCCCGCATCAGTGGCAGCGCGAGATGCTCCAACAGCTGCACCCAGTGAATCAGCAAAACCTTCCACTGCTGCGAAGTTGCCATCTGTTCCGCGTCCACCTGAAACGACGATATTTGCTTCAGTCAGTTCTGGTCGACCGCCCTTAACAGGTGGCTGTGAAGAAGATGTGGTCGCTTTCTTCGCACCATCTGTAACTGTAATGCTCTCTGTTGCGATGGCAGGTGAGGATGGCGTGAAATCTGCGGTAATTGAGTTTGGTCGAAGAGTGATTACTGAAACTCCATGGCTAATTGCTGAGAGAACAGTTGTGGATCCACCGAAGACAAGTTGAGTTGCCACTGCATTTGCATCGACATCTACTGCATCGGTGATGATTCCTGAATCTGTTGAAACGGCAACACGAGCGGCAACTTCCTTACCAAATGCATGAGATGCGATGAGAAGTGCCTTTGGAGAAT
>CALEZA010000001.1 GCA_937927965.1 uncultured Candidatus Planktophila sp. | reverse complement strand
GTTGCAGGAGCTGGCCTTGATGTATTTTCAACAGAGCCTTGCACAGATTCACCGCTCTTCCAGCTTGATCAAGTTGTTGCAACACCTCACTTGGGGGCATCGACAGATGAAGCCCAAGAGCGAGCAGGAATTGCTGTTGCGATCTCAGTTCGTAAAGCACTAGCAGGCGAACTTGTTCCTGATGCAGTCAATGTGAAGGGCGGGGCCATCCACGATGAGATCCGTCCATCACTTCCACTTGTTGAGAAGATGGCTCAAATTGCTACTGCTATTGCAGGTGAGCTTCCAGTTTCTATGGAGATCACAGTCAAGGGAGATATCTCAGGACATGATTCATCAGTATTGGCAATCAGTGCTCTCAAGGGCGCTCTTCAGGCAACAGGTTCTGAAGATGTCACATATGTAAATGCACCAGGACTTGCTGCAGAGCGTGGTGTTACCTCAAATGTGAGCACTACTGCAGATAGCCCTGAATATCGCAGCATGATTTCACTCCATGCAGCCCTTGCTAGCGGACACCAAATTAAGGTTGATGGAACATTGATGGGCATTAGGAAGGTTGAGAAGATCATCGCAATTGATGGTTTTGATCTCGATCTTCCTCCTACAGAGAACCTTCTCTTCCTCCGTTACACAGATAAGCCAGGTGTTGTGGGAGCAGTAGGAAACACTCTCGGTGCATCCTCTATCAATATTGCAGGTATGCAGGTTGCTCGTGAAGCAGCAGGCGGCAAGGCCCTGATGGCTTTGACTGTTGATTCACCGGTCTCTGATGCTGTCACAGAAACAATCAAGAAAGAGATCTCTGCAGATCTCGTCCGTTCCGTCTCTTTGGTGGGGTAAATGTCACGCACAATAAATCTTGCAGTCATTCCAGGCGATGGAATTGGAACTGAGGTTGTAGGAGAGGGCTTGAAGGTTCTTGATGCCGTTGCTGCAAAGTACGGTGTTACTTTCAATAAGACTCACTATGACCTCGGTGCGGGCTATTGGCATCGTACTGGAGAAGTACTTCCTGACTCAGTGATGGCAGAGCTTGCTAAAGCAGATGTCATTCTTCTTGGTGCGGTAGGAGACCCATCTGTTCCATCAGGAGTTCTAGAGCGTGGCTTACTCCTTAAGCTCCGCTTTGCTTTCGATCACTACATCAACCTTCGCCCAGCGAAATTGATGCCAGGAGTCACAGGTCCACTTGCAACCCAGGCTCCTATCGACTTTGTAGTTGTTCGTGAAGGAACAGAAGGACCTTATGTCGGTGCAGGCGGAGTTCTTGCAGAAGGCACAGATGCTGAGATTGCAACAGAGGAGTCACTCAACACTCGTCGTGGTGCTGAGCGCGTTATTCGTGATGCTTTTGAGCGGGCTTCAAAGCGTGATCGCAAGAAGCTCACCCTGGTTCATAAGAACAATGTCCTCACTCGCGCAGGAGGATTATGGACTCGCGCATTCAACGAGGTTGCTAAGGAATATCCTGGTGTTACAACAGATTACCTCCATGTAGATGCAGCTTCGATGTTCTTTGTGACTAATCCTGAGCGTTTTGATGTTGTCGTCACAGACAATCTCTTTGGAGATATCTTGACCGATATCGCTGCAGCTATCTGTGGTGGAATCGGACTTGCTGCCTCTGGCAATATCAATCCAACAGGTAAGTTCCCATCAATGTTTGAGCCAGTCCATGGATCAGCTCCAGATATTGCGGGAAAGAATATTGCAGATCCCACAGCGACAATTATGTCTGTCGCGATGATGCTTGATCATCTTGGTTTAGCCGATGCTGCTCGTGATGTAGAGAAAGCAGTTGCAACTGATCTTCTCAATCGCGGTAGCGCCAAGCGCAGCACAATCGAAGTGGGCGATGCGCTAGTCGCCTTGGTGAAGTAAATGAAGATCACTCTAAATCCCAATGCAGTACCAGCGGAGAAGCGTGCTGCACTTGTTGCAGAAGGTGGATTCGGTAAGTACTACACAGACCACATGGTGGTCTGTGATTGGTCTGAGAGCGATGGATGGTCTGAGCCAGAGTTGATTCCTTATGGTCCCATCACTTTAGATCCAGCCACTGCAGTCTTTCACTACGGTCAAGAGATCTTTGAAGGTATGAAGGCATATCGCCAACCAGATGGAAGCGTTGCACTCTTTCGTCCAGAGGCAAACGCTCGTCGCTTTGCAAACTCGGCTCGTCGATTAGCTCTACCTGAGATGCCTGAAGAGCTCTTCCTTGAAACAGTTCATGCGCTCGTCAAGCAAGATATCAATTGGGTGCCAGATAAGGTGGGGGAGTCTCTCTATATCCGTCCATTTATGATCGCAACTGAAGTCGGTCTTGGAGTTCGTCCATCAAATAAGGCGAAATACATTCTTATTGCAACACCAGCTGGTGCTTACTTTGATCCATCAAAGGCTGTCTCAGTGTGGATTTCTACAGAGTATGTTCGTGCAGCCCAAGGTGGAACAGGTGAAGCTAAGTGCGGCGGAAACTATGCAGCATCTCTTGTTGCTCAAAAAGCTGCTGCCAAAGAAGGTTGCGATCAGGTTGTGTGGATTGATGCCAAAGAGCGCAAGTGGGTTGAAGAGATGGGCGGCATGAACCTCTACTTCGTTAAAGGTAGCGGAGCAGATGCAAAGGTCATCACACCTAAACTCACAGGAACTCTTCTTCCGGGAATTACTCGAGATTCAATTCTCTCTGCCGCAAAGGATTTGGGCTATCAGACCGAAGAGGTCATGCTCTCCATCGATGATTGGCGTGATGGGATTGCAAGCGGTGAGATCACAGAGATATTTGCCTGCGGCACAGCAGCTGTTATCTCTCCAGTCGGGCAAGCAAAGTCTGCAATGGGAACTTGGATTACAGGTGATGGCCAGCCAGGTGCGATCACAATGCAGATTCGTAACCACATGCTTGGAATTCAACATGGAACAGTCGAAGATAAGCACAACTGGATGAAGCCGGTTCTCTAAATGACAATTGATGACAGCTTTCATATATATGACACCACACTTCGTGACGGTGCTCAACAGGAAGGGCTAAACCTTTCCATCCATGACAAGCTGACAATTGCACGCCACCTTGATGATCTTGGAGTTGGATTTATTGAAGGTGGATGGCCAGGGGCCAATCCGAAAGACACGGAATTCTTCGCTCTTGCAAAGAAAGAGCTCAAGCTTAAGAACGCAACATTTGTGGCGTTTGGAGCAACCCGTCGTCCTGGTGTGAAGGCAGCAGATGATGTTCTGCTTGCAGCACTTCGTGATTCAGGAGCTCCAGCAGTCACACTCGTTGCAAAGTCCTATGACAGACATGTTGATCTTGCGCTCAAAACAACTCTCGATGAGAACTTAGAAATGATTCGAGATTCCATTACCCATCTTCGCAGTGAAGGTCAGAGAGTATTTCTTGATGCAGAGCACTTCTTTGATGGATATCGAGCCAATCGCGCTTATGCGCTTGAAGTTATTCGTGTTGCGATGGAGGCAGGCGCTGATGTTGCCGCTCTCTGTGACACCAATGGCGGAATGCTCCCTGATGAAATTGCTGATGTGGTTAACGATGTTCTTGGAGCTACATCAGCTCGCCTAGGTATTCACTGTCACAATGACACAGGATGTGCAGTTGCAAATTCAATGGCTGCCGTGGCTGCTGGTGTGACTCATGTTCAGGGAACTCTTAATGGATATGGTGAGCGCACCGGAAACGCGGATCTTGTCACCATCATTGCTAATTTAGAGCTTAAGAAGAAAAAGGAAGTTCTTCCAAAGAACGCTCTTCGTGAGGCTTTCCGTATTTCTCATGCGGTGGCCGAAGTCACCAATATTTCACCATCTCCTCGCCAGCCTTATGCTGGAGTATCAGCCTTTGCACACAAGGCAGGACTTCATGCATCTGCCATCAAGGTCGATCCGATGCTCTATCAGCATGAAGATCCAGCATCTGTTGGAAACGATATGCGTATGTTGGTCTCTGACATGGCAGGACGAGCATCCATTGAATTGAAATCACAAGAACTTGGTGTCGACTTGGGCGGAGACCGTGAGCTCATCACTCGTATTGTTGAACGCGTGAAAGAGATGGAATCTCAGGGCTTCACCTTTGAAGCAGCCGATGCATCATTTGAATTGCTTTTGCTTGAAGAGTCTCAAGGTAAGCGCCCATCATTCTTCTCAATCGATCATTGGCTCACAACGACCGAACACGATGTTGATGGAACCATCATCACTAAAGCTGAAGTCACGGTGACAGCACAAGGTAAAGAAATCACATGTTCTGGGGCAGGAAATGGTCCAGTCAATGCCTTCGATACAGCTCTTCGTGATGGACTCAATGAGCTCTATCCACAAATTTCAACCCTAGAGCTCACCGACTACAAGGTTCGCATTCTTGAGGGCCGCCTTGGAACAGGAGCTATTACCCGCGTGCTCATCGAAACATCAGATGGCAAGGGTGAGTGGAATACCGTTGGTGTTCACGAGAATGTGATTGCAGCATCTGCCATGGCTCTTGAAGATGCTCTCACCTTTGGCTTACTGCGACAGGGAATCAAACCCGAGTAACCTACTCTCATGAGTAGTTATGAGGAGATCCGCGAAGAGTATTCGCATCACCTCACTGCCGAAAAAGCACTTTCAGCCCACACCGTTCGTGCATACATCGGAGATGTTGATTCTTTGATGGAGCACCTGGGTCACAATGGCGTGGAAGATATTTCAGATCTGACTTTGGCGCATATTCGTTCCTGGCTTGCAACCCAACAAGTTCGCGGGGGAGCCAGAACAACTCTTTCTCGAAGGGCTGTCTCTATTCGCCTC
This sequence comes from uncultured Candidatus Planktophila sp., assembly GCA_937927965.1. Taxonomy (GTDB): domain Bacteria; phylum Actinomycetota; class Actinomycetes; order Nanopelagicales; family Nanopelagicaceae; genus Planktophila. Next base: position 1,171 of record CALEZA010000001.1, on the reverse strand, counting down.
TTTACTAAATGGGCGGCCAAGAAAGGTCATCTTTCAACTGACATTGGTGCCACTCTTGCTACCCCCAAACCTCATCGAACTCTTCCTGGAGTGCTTACTCAAGGAGATGCCACACTTGCAATGGAGTCGATGGCAACTCGTGCTGCAGAGGAAGAGACACCACTTTCTATAAGAGATGTGGCAATTGTGGAGTTGCTTTATGCAACAGGTGCTCGAGTATCGGAGCTATGCGGATTGGATCTTCACGATATTGATTTCAGTCGTAACACAATAAGAGTGATGGGTAAGGGATCAAAAGAGAGAATGATTCCCATGGGAGCCCCATCTGTGAAAGCGTTGACTACTTATATTGATAGCGCTCGACCACTGATTGCAAACGAGAAATCAGCATCAGCGCTTTTTCTTGGCGCACGAGGCAAGCGCATTGATCAACGCGCTGTTCGCACAGTCGTTTATGAAGCTCTCTCTGCGCTAGAAGGTGTTGAGCGAATGGGGCCACATGCACTGCGACATTCGGCAGCTACTCATCTCTTAGAAGGTGGGGCAGATCTTCGCACCGTGCAGGAAATCCTCGGCCACTCATCTCTGGCTACTACTCAGATTTATACCCATGTCTCTACAGAGCGCCTCCGCCAAGCCTTTAAGCAGGCTCACCCTCGCGCATAAGAGCGCCCCTGAGCTGGTTATTTCCACCCCCACCGCTCAGGTAGACTCACCCCTGCACAGACCGCAAGGTTTGTGACATCTCAGCGTTCTTCTCCTGAACTGCCTTGCAGGGAAGGTGAGCCACTTCGGTCCATTAAGTAATTGATGGTCGGCGTTGTGAACGCGACGGGCTTAACAAATCGTTAGGCCATTAACCGATCGGGTCTGCGCCTAGCGCTGCCCACAAAGGAGCGTGCCTTCATGGCAACAGTAACAATGCGAGAACTCCTCGACAGCGGTGTTCACTTCGGACACCAGACTCGTCGCTGGAACCCAAAGATGAAGCGCTTTATCTTCACAGAGCGCAATGGCATCTACATCATCGACATTCAGCAGTCACTTGCTTTGATCGATCAAGCATATGCATTTACAAAGGACATCGTCGCTAAGGGTGGACATGTTCTTTTCGTAGGAACAAAGAAGCAAGCACACACACCAATCATCAACCAAGCAGCTCGCGTTGGCA